>JAIECJ010000099.1 GCA_029068555.1 Lachnospiraceae bacterium | reverse complement strand
GAAATTTGACATAAAATAAGCAGGTTTTATACGGCCTGCAAGCGATTTTTTTCATATTCAACTGTCAAACTCCCGTGCAGAAACGGAAAAGGCAGGGCTTTATATAGGTCCTGTCTTTTTCGTATATGTTACTGTTCGCTCCTGCGATACATTTTCTCACGGCTTTGGCAGTAAATGCGAAGTCCTGTCTGGACAGTAACGTATACAGCTTTCATGCTGTTTTTCATAGAAAATATTTGACAGATAAAAGATAATAAATATAATTAGAAGTAACGGCTGAAAAATAAAATAAAGATGGAGCAGACGAATGAAAAGATATGAACTGATAGCGCCCTGCCACTTCGGACTGGAAGCAGTCCTAAAGCAGGAAATAACGGATCTCGGATATGATGTTTCAAATGTGGAGGATGGCAGGGTGACCTTTATTGGTGATGATGAGGCAATATGCCGTTCCAATATAGGGCTTAGAACGGCGGAGAGAATTCTTATCAAGGTTGGGAATTTTCGGGCGGAAACCTTTGATGAACTTTTTGAAAATACAAAAAATATTCCGTGGGAGGAATACATACCGTCGGATGGAAAATTCTGGGTAACAAAGGCAGCAAGCATAAAGAGCAAACTTTTTTCGCCGTCGGATATACAGTCCATCATGAAAAAGGCAATGGTGGAGCGTCTGAAACAGGTGTACAGAGTAAGCTGGTTTAGTGAGGATGGGCAAAATTTTCCGATTCGGGTATTTTTGATGAAAGATAATGTGACAGTAGGACTTGATACGACAGGCGAGTCATTACACAAGAGAGGTTACCGGAAATATAAGGCAAAGGCTCCGATTGCAGAGAATCTTGCCGCAGCACTGATTATGCTTACTCCATGGAGGGATGACAGGATTCTTGTCGATCCATTCTGCGGAAGCGGTACGATACCGATAGAGGCGGCACTGATGGCTGCAAATATTGCGCCGGGGATGAAGCGCGGATTTACGGCGCTTGCCTGGAACCATCTGATTGACAGAAAGGTATGGGATGATTGTTATGAGGAGGCAAGAGAACTGGCTGACATGTCTGTTACTGTAAATATCCAGGGCTTTGACAACGATCCGGAAATGATAAAAATAGCAAGACAGAATGCGCGTCTTGCTGGAGTGGATAAGATGATTCATTTTGCGGAAAGGGATGTGGATAAACTGACACACGACGGAAAATATGGTTTTATCATAACAAATCCGCCATATGGGGAGCGGCTTGAGGAGAAGGCAAATATACCGCCGCTCTATCGAATGCTTGGAGAAAAATTCAAAGAACTGGACACATGGTCGCTTTATCTTATTACTTCCTATGAGAATGCGCAGAAGGATATCGGCAGGAAAGCAGACAAAAACAGAAAGATATATAATGGAATGATGAAGACGTACTATTATCAGTTTGTCGGACCACGTCCGTCAAAAAATTTATTGGGAAAATAAGGGTGACTGGGATATGCAGACAGACATAGAACAAAATCTTCTGACATGTGAAGGGTTTGAAGAGGGGGAATATGCCCTTACAAGAGCTGAAGCAGGACGGATTATAGCACAAAAAAGAGACAGATTATACACTGCGGCGAGAACAGCGTCGGTTTGTTTTGCGGTGATTTCTGCTGCATTGATGGCTGGATTCAAGCTCAATGAGGGATTTCTTGATGCAAACAGCCGTATCGGAATTTTGATGGAAAGCGTGAATGTACAGGAGGATAAACTTTTGTCACCTAAAATAAATGTACGGACAAATTTTAGGGATGAAAAGAAATCACGGCTTGTGATACCGCTGTCGATACCCATTGAGGAAGAAAATGTGAGTATCACAGAGGAGTTTACGCAGGACAAATATGTGCTGACTTTGTCAGGGTATTCGGAGAATTTTCCGGATGGTCTTGAGCTGGTGAGTGACTCGGCAATAATGGAGGCAGTAGGTGTATACAGACAAAATGATGATGTTGTTGTGGAGATTTATTGCAGGGATTTGTATGACTGTGAACTGGCAACCGGCGACAGCGCTTTGGCAGTAAATTTCAGGGAGACAGAGGACAGATATGCTGCTAAAGCCGTTATCTGGTTTCCCTATGATGACAAAAATCGTATGGCACTTCCCGAGTGGCGGCAGAACCTTGAAAAATTTGCGTCAGACAACCGAATCAGGCTGTATATCGCACCAGATATGCAGGAGGAGTATACACAGTCTGACGTGATAGCTTTTGCAAACGAAATTCATGCTGATATGGTGCTTGGAGTAGAAGTTGAGAAAACGGATGCACAGCATTCATATCTGACAGGCATATGCAATACGATATATTTTATTCCGGGTTATAATAGTACGCATCTGGCGGTTGTTATGGCAGAAATCTTTTCGCAGACGACACAGATAGGAATACGTAGTTTTGAGGAAGGCAGAAACCATGCGCTGGTGTCAGAAGCTACTGTTCCAGCAGCGGTGATAAAACTGTCTCTGACGCAAAAGGACAGGGAGAGCGTGGAAAACGAGTACAAACTAAATCAAAAAATAGCGGCCTCCCTGGAGGGTACAATGGGCGGCGTTTTAGAGAATTATCTGAAAATGGGGGAAACATAAATGAAAGCTGATAAAATAATTTTTGCAACGGGAAATGCTGATAAGATGAGGGAAATCCGGATGATTTTGTCTGATTTAGGGCTTGCAATTCAGTCCATGAAAGAAGCAGGCATTGCAGTGGACATTGTTGAGGATGGAAAAACGTTTGAGGAGAATGCCAGGATTAAGGCGTCAGTAATTGCACAGGAGTTGAAAAAGCGGGGAGAGCAGGCTGTTGTCCTTGCAGATGATTCAGGGCTTGAGATTGACTATCTGAATAAGGAGCCGGGAATCTACTCGGCGAGATATATGGGGGAAGATACCTCATATACGATTAAAAATGCGAATCTGATACAGCGGCTTGAGGGTGTGCCTGACGAAAAGCGCACTGCGCGTTTTGTGTGCGCGATTGCAGCAGCATTCCCTGATGGCAGACAATTTGAAACAAGTGCTGCTATTGAGGGAAGAATTGGTTATGAGGAGAGAGGGGAAAATGGATTTGGCTATGACCCGATATTTTATCTGCCGGAGTATGGCAGGTATTCCGCAGAACTTGCGCCGGAGGAAAAAAACCGTATCAGCCACAGGGGCAAGGCCCTTGAGAAAATGAAGCGCGTGTTATTGACAGAACTTTAAATCAAATCAGGCTGTTGCCAATGGGGGAAGTTATGGAAAAAATACTTATAGTGAGTGATACACATAGGAAAAATGAAAATTATATGAAGGTTTTGCAAAGGCTTGGTAAAGTGGATATGGTTATTCACCTCGGAGATATTGAGGGAAGTGAGTATACCATTCAGGAGGCGGCAGGATGCCCTGTAGAGATGGTTGCGGGAAATAATGATTTTTTTTCAAATTTACCTTCAGAAAAGACTTTACAAATAGGTAGATATTGTGTTATGATAACACACGGTCACCGATATTATATTAGCATGGGCAATGAGATGCTCAAGAAGGAAGCAGTTGCCAACGGTGTGGATATTGTAATGTATGGACATACACACAGACCCGTCATAGATATATCAAAAAACATTATAGCGATTAATCCCGGCAGCCTTTCCTATCCCAGACAGGAGAACAGAAAGCCATCATATATTATTATGATGCTGGATGAGCATGGGGATGCGAGGTTTGAATTAAAATATGTCGAATAAGAATGGAATGTAATATATAAAGAAAAATAAATAAATAAATTTAAAAAAAGTGTTGACATGAAGATGAAAGTTGTGTATAATAATTTTTGTCGCTGTGATAAATCAACGAAGTGGAAATTGAGCATCGGGGTGTGGCTCAGCTTGGCTAGAGCGCCTGGTTTGGGACCAGGAGGTCGCAGGTTCGAATCCTGTCACCCCGAT
>JAIECJ010000098.1 GCA_029068555.1 Lachnospiraceae bacterium | reverse complement strand
GGGGTACGATGCTGCAGCTGGGAATATCTTTATAGAAGGTGAGAATATTCGTGCGATGCCAGCACGCAGACTTCGGGAAAAGTTTGGTGTTGTTTTTCAAAATGACACCATTTTTGAGGAGTCCATCGCAGAGAATGTCCGTATGGGACGGACACTGTCGGATGTGGAAATTAGGGATGCAGTTGCCCATGCAAAGGCGAAAGAATTTGTTGAGGAAAACGGGCGGGGATATGATAAGCATATCAGTGCACGTGGTGCGAATTTAAGCGGGGGACAGAAGCAGCGGATTTTGATTGCAAGGGCGTTGGCATCACATCCGGATATACTGATTCTGGATGACTCTTCAAGTGCACTTGACTATCGGACAGATGCGGCTTTGCGCCATGAGCTTTCCAGATATTTTGTGGACACAACCAAGCTGATTATTGCACAGAGAATCAGTTCCATTATGCATGCGGATCATATTATGGTACTTGAGGATGGGAGACTGATTGGATATGGTACGCATGAGGAGCTGTTGAAACACTGTAAGGTATACCGTGAAATCAGGGATTCACAAGTTTAGCGCATATATATAGGCAGTTTTTTAAACGACAGGCTTGTGCTGAAAACCAAATTTGCGTTTTTGTCGGCAATTGGGGGATGGATATGGCAGAAGGTCAGAAAAAGTATGAAAAACCAAAGAACCGGAAGGGAACCATACTGCGTCTTGGGCGTTATTTGATGCAGTACAAATACCTGTTACTGCTTGCTCTGCTGCTCACAGTGGGGAGTAACCTGCTTGCACTTGTCGGACCAATGCTTTCGGGATATGCCATTGATGCGATTGAGCCAGGGATCGGAAAGGTGGATTTTTCACGGGTTTATTATTATGCAGGGCTGATGGTAGTATTCTACCTGTTTTCTGCGGTATTGTCGTACATACTTGCTGTTCTGATGATTCATATCAGCCGGAAAGTTGTTTATCAAATGCGCAATGATGTGTTTGCACATTTGCTGGAGCTTCCAGCAGGTTATTTTGACATGCATCAGACAGGAGATATTATCAGCCGCATTTCTTATGATATTGACACAGTCAACACTTCGCTTGCAAATGATTTGGTGCAGATTCTCACGACATTGATTACTGTTGCAGGGGCGTTTGCGATGATGATTGCCATTTCTCCGAGACTTGTGTTGGTTTTTGCATTTACAGTGCCGTTGTCTATCATACTGACAAAGTATATAACAGGAAAGACACGTCCGCTGTTTCGGCTTCGCTCGCGAAAGCTGGGCGAGCTGAATGGTTTTGTTGAGGAGATGATATCGGGACAGAAAACAATAAAAGCGTACTATCAGGAAGAAAATACGATAGATAAGTTTAGGGGAAAAAATGAGGAGGCAGTGGAAGCTTATTACAGGGCTGAATATTATGGAAGCGTAGTAGGACCGACAGTAAACTTTGTCAACAATCTTTCGCTTATGATGGTCAGTATGTTTGGAGCGTTACTGTTTCTTGCAGGACAGATGCGTATTGGGAGTATATCTTCTTTTATATTGTATTCAAGAAAGTTTTCTGGACCAATTAATGAGGCGGCAAATATTATGAGTGAGCTGCAGTCTGCGCTGGCAGCAGCGGAACGTGTCTTTCACATGATAGATGAACCGACGGAGGTGCCAGACAGGAAGCCTGCGGCAGCGCTTGAGCATGTAAAGGGTGACGTTGTTCTGAATAATGTAAGCTTCGGATATACACAGGGAAATACAATTATCAGGGGACTGAATCTCCATGCGGAATCGGGAAAACTTGTTGCGATCGTGGGACCGACAGGAGCCGGGAAGACGACACTGATAAATCTGCTGATGCGCTTTTATGATGTAGGGGATGGCTATATCTATGTTGACAATCAGGATATCTGCGATGTCACGCGCATAAGCCTGCGGAAGGCTTATGCGATGGTTTTGCAGGACACATGGCTTTTTGAAGGAACAGTTTTCGAAAATATCGCGTACGGAAAACAGGATGCAACAATGGAGGAGGTAACTGCCGCCGCCAAGGCTGCCAAAATCCATTCCTACATCAAGCGCCTTCCACAAGGCTATGACACGGTTCTCACAGATGAGGGAACAAATATTTCCAAGGGGCAGAAACAGCTGCTGACAATCGCAAGAGCGATGCTTCTGGATGCACCAATGCTGATTCTCGACGAGGCGACCTCTAATGTCGATACGCGGACGGAGCAGCAGATACAGCAGGCAATGAGAAAACTGATGGAGCATAAGACTTGCTTTGTCATTGCTCACAGACTCTCAACAATCCAGAATGCGGATGTGATACTGGTAGTCAGCCAGGGGGAAATTGTAGAACAGGGGACACACAGGGAACTGATGGAGAAAAAGGGATTTTATTATCAGCTGTACAGGGCACAGTTTGAGTAATAGTTCAGGCAAAATGATGTCGGGAGCTTGCTCGCATAAGGCAGTTTATATTCAATTTTATACAGCACGAGGAAATTTGAAAAAATACTTGCATTAAAATGTTGTTTGTGGTAAATTATTAATGTTGCGAATAAAGAGATGGTCCTCTGGTACGAGTCATGATAAGAAGAAATGATGCAGAAGTATTAAGAACGTCGATAAAACAAGGAGGCATATAAAATGAACGAAATTATTAGAGAAATCGAGCAGGAACAGTTAAAGGCAAACGTTGACAGCTTCAGGGTTGGCGATACAGTAAGGGTACATGGTAAGATTAAAGAGGGTAACCGCGAGAGAATTCAGATTTTTGAAGGTACTGTATTAAAGATCCAGGGCGGCAGCAATAGAGAAACTTTTACAGTAAGAAAGATTTCGAACGGTGTCGGTGTCGAGAAGACATGGCCGATGCATTCACCAAATGTAGAGAAGGTAGAGCTTGTAAGGGCAGGTAAGGTTAGACGTGCTAAGCTGAACTATTTAAGAAATCGTGTTGGTAAGAAAGCAAAGGTTAAAGAGCTGGTGAAATAATTGGTTCATGAGGCGGGGCTTGGAGACAAGCCTCGTTTTTGCATTATAATTCACACCTCAATAACTTATAAGCTGATGAAAACTGGCGTTGGTGTGAATTGTAACGATAGGGAAGATGTGGAACAGCGTAATATGATTCAAGGGTTGAAATAGTGTTACATATTGAGTATAATGATTAAGGTACATAATAATGGTTTCCTAGAAGGATAAAATAAATGGCTAGAAGAAAGGGACTGACTTTTTACCAGAAAAAGAAAAAACTGAATATCAATTTAGTCAAGGAAATCCTAAGCTGGATTTTTTGGATATTTGTGTCGGTGCTGCTTGCAGTGGTAACGGTGTTCTGTGTCGGTATGAAGACAAGTGTGATTGGTTCCTCGATGGAACCGAGTCTGTATAACGGACAGGAAATCTTTTTAAATCGACTGATATACAAGGTGGCATCGCCAAGATCAGGGGATGTTGTGGTGTTTCTCCCAAATGGAAATGAGAAATCACACTACTATGTGAAACGTGTAGTGGGCGTTCCAGGAGATCAATTGTACATAAAAGATGGTATGCTTTATGTGAATGGTGAGGTTGTTGAGGAGTACTTTAATGACAGAATAGCAGAGCCGGGAATTCTGGAAAATGAGGTTGAGCTGGGGGAGGATGAGTACTTCGTGATAGGCGATAACTGTAACAGCAGTGAGGACAGCCGTTCAGCAAACGTGGGCACAGTCAGGAAAAGTTATATTATAGGGAAAGCATGGATGAAGCTGGCAGCAGGCGACAGCGATTTAGGGTTAATAGAATAAAGGAAAGGCATGGAGAAATATGGCAAATTATCAATGGTATCCTGGACACATGACGAAAGCAAAACGGATGATGCAGGAGGATATTAAGCTTATTGATTTGGTGATTGAGCTGGTGGATGCCAGAGTGCCGCTCAGCAGCAGAAATCCAGATATTGACGAATTGGGAAAGAATAAATCAAGGATTATTCTTTTAAATAAGTCTGATTTGGCAGACACAAGAAAAAACAAGTTATGGATGCAATATTTTGCAGACAAGGGATTTCATGTACTGGAAATTAATTCCAGGACGGGTTCCGGCGTAAAATCCATTCAGGGAGTTGTGCAGGAGGCGTGCAGGGAAAAGATAGAGCGTGACAGGAAAAGAGGAATTTTGAATCGACCTGTTCGCGCCATGGTAGTCGGGATTCCCAATGTCGGAAAATCCACATTTATCAACTCGTTTGCAGGGAAGGCATGCACCAAAACCGGAAACAAGCCCGGTGTGACAAAAGGAAAACAGTGGATTCGGTTAAACAAAGGACTGGAACTTCTCGACACGCCAGGCATCCTATGGCCGAAGTTTGAGGATCAGACAGTGGGACTTCATCTTGCCATGATTGGTTCAATAAATGATGAGATTGTGCATTTGGATGAATTGGCATACGATTTGATTCATTTTCTGTGCAGGGAATATCCGGGACTATTGGAAAAAAGGTATGATATAGAGATACCAGAAGGACAGGATGCCTATGATACAATAAAGGCAGTCTGCGTCAGCAAAAGATGTTATTTAAAGGGTGAGGAATTAGATATCATGAAAGCATCCTCGATGGTGGTGGATGACTTCAGAAGCGGAAGAATAGGAAAAATTACATTGGAGATACCAGGAGAATGATGGAAACAGGAGTACAAGAAACAGGAAACAATAAAATGAAAAGTATATTGAAGGAGATATTGAGCATCAGTATTTACATGTTGCTGGTATTTTGTGCTGCATATCTCATTGTAACATATGTGGGACAGCGGACACAGGTGAGCGGAAGCAGCATGGAAACGACTTTGAGTGACGGGGATCATCTGATTGTAGATAAGATATCTTATCGGTTCAGTGACCCAGAGCGGTTTGATATTATTGTATTCCCTTTTCAATATGATATGGACACCTATTATATCAAAAGAATTATAGGAATGCCGGGCGAGACAGTGCAGATTGACGAGTCCGGAAATATTTATATAGATGGTGAGATATTGGAGGAAAGCTATGGCCGTGAGGTAATCCAAAATGCAGGAAGGGCGTGTGATCCGATATTACTTGGGGAAGACGAGTATTTTGTGATGGGGGACAATAGAAACAACAGTTCTGACAGCAGGGATCCTTCTGTTGGCAATATTCACCGCAATGACATTATCGGCAGGGCATTTATCCGCATATGGCCATCGAACAAATTTGGTATATTAAAACATCAATAAAGCGGGCGATATACATAAGATACATATGTAGAAAGGACATGAAAATTCATTGGAAAAGAAAATAGGAGAAATTAAAAATGAATTACAGGCAGCATGCGAAAGTGAGCTGCCTGTTTTTGTAAAGACATATGAGAAAGATGTTAGAAGCGGTGTGCAGGCACTTGTAGCAAAGGCAAAAAAGAGTATTGACGCAGCTGCAAAGGAAAGGCAGCGTATTGAGCTTATGAAAAAATATGAGAAAGAATATGCATCTGTCGGACTAATCTGTGGCATTGACGAGGTCGGCAGGGGGCCACTGGCAGGACCTGTTGTGGCGGGGGCGGTAATTCTGCCGCAGGATTGTAAGATTCTTTATCTGAATGATTCCAAGCAGCTGAGCGAAAAGAAACGCGAGGAGCTGTATGAGGTCATTATGCAGGAAGCGGTGGCAGTCGGACTTGGGTATGCGTCACATGGACGGATTGACGAAATCAATATTCTGCAGGCAACTTATGAGGCGATGCGTCAGGCAGTTGACAATTTAGGCGTTCAGCCTGATATTTTATTAAATGATGCAGTGACAATACCTGGTATAGCAGTCAGACAGGTACCAATTATTAAAGGGGACGCCAAGAGCGTGTCGATTGCTGCCGCTAGTATTGTCGCAAAAGTAACAAGGGATAGACTGATGGTGGAATATGATAGAACCTATCCAGGATATCACTTCGCAGAAAACAAGGGTTATGGCGCGGCAGCGCATATAGAAGCATTAAAGAAATTTGGTCCGACACCGATACATAGAAAAAGCTTTATCAAAAATTTTGTTGAATAGAGTCTGGATAATTTGGAGGGAATCGTATGGACAGCTTTTTATCAGGATTTTCCAATAATTATGATGGAACGCAAATAGGACAAGGATATACGGGGAGCGTGAGTTCGGCGGGAAATGCGGGGGTGAGCAGTTCGCAGAGTGTTGATGTCACGCAGCTTGTGCCAGGAGATACATTTCAGGGAGAGATTGCTTCAGTAAACGGTGAGGATGTTCAGATACAGCTGGCAAATGGACAGTATATGGTGGCGAAACTGGAACGGGATGTTCAGGTGGCAATTGGTCAGGTTCTGAACTTACAAGTGCAGTCCAACAAGGACAACAGGGTCGTGCTCAAGCCAGTCTATGATGGAAGAATGCAGATGCTGCGGGTAGGTGAAATGGCACTCAGGGCAGCGCATATGGCTGTCAATGACAAAAATCTGGCGCTTGTCTCAAAATTAATCGAAAACGGAATGTCGATTGACAAAAATACACTGATGCTGCTTAACCGCCTGACGCTGCAGAATCCAAATGCAGGCATAGCGGAATTAATCCGGCTCACGAAGCTTCAGCTTCCTGTTAACGACAACAATATTACGCAGCTTCAGAATTACCAGAATATGGAACACAGGCTGCTTGACGGTATTAAAGAAGCCTCGGAAGAAATATTGAAGTTATATGAAGTGTTGACTGGAAAATCAGGGGGAAATGAGAACTCTTTTGTAAATAATGCCCTGCCGGATGCTGCACAGGGAGGGGCAGTGTCGGGGAATGCCGCTCTTGAGAATGGCGGAAAGTTTATGGAGCAAGTGCTTGTTCTGCTTGTGGGAAAGGAAGGACAGAACGGTAAAACGCAGGAAACATTAGACAGCAATAATAATACAGTAAGTCAAAACATACAAAGTAATGGCGTTCTGCAAGCAGATGGGGAAACCCTGCAAGGAAAAAATATTGGTAACCAGACAGAAAATGAGGTCACTGTAAAAAACAACACGCAGGAACAAGTTTCGCCAGAAAACCAGGGTGGTAAGGCAGTTTCTGATAAGGACGCAGGACAGCTTCCAAAAGCAGGAGAATCCATAGCAAATGAACTGCAAAAAGACGTACAGACAGGCAGTAAGCTGGTTGATACCATATTGAACCAGTTAAAGGGAGAAAGGAATTCAACGCTTCCTGATAAAATCGTTTCCTTTATCAGGGAGGGAAAGCTGGATATCAAAGACATGAAACAATTGCTGCTGGATAGTGATATCAGCCGACAGCTGTCGACAGAACAGAAGGCAGTGATATTTCGGTCAGAACCGTTTCAGTCCATGCTGAAAAATGGGCTGCAAAAACAGTGGACACTGACGCCGCAGGATTTGACACAGGATGGAAAGGTGGAGGAATTTTATCAGAGGCTTGCAAAGGAAAGCAGTCAGTTAGCACGGATGATGAATGAGGCAATGCAGGCAGGCGGGCAGAATGGAAACACCGTACAGGCGCGTGCCATGGGGAATATTAACGAAAATGTCGAGTTTATGAACCAGATGAATCAGATGTTTAACTATGTGCAGCTTCCGTTAAAACTAAGTAATTCGCAGGCACATGGTGATTTGTACGTCTATACAAATAAAAAGAATCTGGCACGCAGGGATGGCATGCTCACAGCTTTTCTACATCTGGATATGGATCATCTGGGTTCACTGGATGTAAGCATTTCTCTACAGGCAGAGAAAAACCAGGTTACCACGAAATTTTATCTTGATGAGCATTCTATTACATTGGTAGAGGGTCATATTGATGAATTGTCGCAGCGGCTTTTGAAAAAGGGTTATCAATGTAAGAACGTGGTGCTTGAAAAGGAAGAGGACAAAACGGTTCTGGATCATATCGAGGAACAGGTCGCAGGAGGCAGCGCAGTGCTAAGTTACCAGACCTTTGATACTAGGGCATAGCATCAGGATTTGAGTGCCTGCTGAAACGGGCGAATGGGAAGTATGTGTAAAGTCAAGAGGTGTATTAGAGATGGCAGAGGAAAAGAATAAAAAGGTAAAGCAGGCAGTTGCGCTGGAATATGATCCAGCAGATAGTGCGCCCAGAGTTATTGCAATGGGGCGTGGTGCTTTAGCTGAGAAGATTATAGAGCAGGCAAAGCAGGCGGATGTCCCCGTCCATAAGGATGATAAACTTGCAGGCACATTGTCCAAGTTGCAGATAGGTGATATGATTCCGCCGGAGCTTTACGAGGTAGTAGCTGAAATCCTTATGTTTGTGGACAGTATGGATAAAATCAAGGCAAAGGTCAGCGCTTTTCAGAGCAGCAAAAAAAAATAAATGCGGTAGGCCGTAAAGTATGGAGTTTGAGATGAATACCAGAAAAAAAGGCGAAGAATATGAGTGTGTTGCCGCAAAATACCTGCAAAGCCATAGTGTGGAGATACTGGAACGCAATTACAGGAATTATAAAGGCGAGATAGATATTATTGGAAAAGATGGCGAATACACAGTGTTTTTTGAGGTAAAATACCGAAAGGACAATTCCAGAGGATATCCGGGGGAGGCAGTCAATTACGGTAAACAGAAAACCATATGCAGAGTGGCGGATTACTATCGAATGATTCATCATATGGGAGAATTTACGCCCGTGCGCTATGATGTGGTTGCAATATGTGGAGAGGAAATCACGTGGTATAAAAATGCTTTTGAGCATATTTATTAAAGAGGTCTTCTGGGAATTTTGCAGAGTAATAATTTATGGGAGTGAACATGACAGAAAAAATTATCAGATTTGGAAACAGCAGGACTTGCAGACTGAATTTTGACAAAGAAAATAAACAAATGGCTTACTTTACATTTTCCGGACTAGAGCGTACAGGAATCGTGGAACATTTCTTTTCAACAAGATACGGCGGGGTGAGCAGCGATTACCTGTATTCTCTTAATTTCAGCTATTCACAGGGAGACAGATCGGAAAATGTGGATGAAAATTTCAGAAGGGCTGCAGCGCACCTGCATATGACGGGCAGTGATATTGTGTGTTCCCAACAGACACACACTACAAATGTACGAAAAGTAACAGCTGACGACAAGGGAAAAGGAGTGACCCGCGAGCGTGATTATGCAGACATAGATGGGCTGATAACAAATGAGAAAGGCATAATCCTTGGCACGTTTTACGCCGACTGTGTGCCGCTTTTTATAGTTGATACTGTAAATAAGGCAATCGGACTTTCGCATTCCGGCTGGCGCGGAACAGTCGGAAAAATGGGAAAAGTCACCTTGGATAAAATGCGCCAGGAATATGGCACAGAACCGGAAAATGTAACAGTTGCAATAGCGCCGTCAATTTGCCAGAACTGTTACGAAGTCAGCGAAGATGTAGCGCTTGCCTTTCAGAAGGCTTTTGCAAAAGATGACACAAAAGCACAAGACTACCTTAGACGGCATTTGTCGAACTTTACGCAGCAGGACATTGATGAATGTCTCATGTATCAAAAGGAAAATGGCAAGTACCAACTGAACCTGTGGTACGCAAATTTCAGGGTGTTCCGTGATGCGGGAGTGCCCGACGAAAACATAGAGGTGACAGATGTGTGCACCTGCTGCAATCCAAAAGTATTATTCAGCCATAGAGCCAGTATGGGAAAGCGCGGGAACCTTGGCGCGTTTATAATGTTGAAGTAATACATATGAGGTACGCCACTTGATCCAGCCTGTCAAATCGCTGCTTACTACTTTCACGCTGTCAATTAATTGATTTAATTGTCAATGTGGTGCTGCTCCACTTAATAAATGTGAAAGAATTTAAAAGTTGGTGCTATGTCTGCCAGAAAAAAAGTTACAATTCACACCAACGCCAGTTTTCATCAGCTTATAAGTTATTGAGG
>JAIECJ010000097.1 GCA_029068555.1 Lachnospiraceae bacterium | reverse complement strand
AATATACATAGCTTTTTATTTTATCCATTACACAAATCATTCCATGGTTACGTATGCAAAATTTTTAACGGATGATTTCCTGATAGACAGTTCTGTGAAAATCTTTTATAATAAATACGAAATAGAAAAGCATACAATACAGAAATGTATGACAAAGAAGTGTATGACGAAGAAGAAATTACACCGGCAGCTTCTTTCATTTTTTATTTAATGTGCCGGCAGAAAGCATTACAACGAAAGTCAGGGTGTTATATATCATGTATCTCATATCCGTCTATTTTGACAATACTGCTGCCAGAAAAATACAGACGTTAATTGAACAGATTGCCGCCGCATCCGGTAATCACTATATGACAGAAAAGCGGATACCGCCGCATCTGACACTCTGCTCCATCGAAGCCCGCAGCGTGGATGTCCTGATTCCGGCAGTGAAACAGCTCGAGAACAGGCTCCGGCAGGGAACAGTATTGTTTGTCACGGTCGGACAGCTGCTTCCATATGTCCTCTATACAATGCCTGTGCTGAATCAGTATCTGCAGGAACTTGTATTCCAAGTCAATGATGCTGTATCAGGTATTCCAGAGACGGCTGTGAGCAAATACTACCGCCCCCACTCATGGCTGCCGCATGTCACACTTGGAAAGACCTTATCAAAAGAACAGATGCGACGGGCTTTTACCGTCGTTCAGGACAGATTTTCCGTTTTTGAGGCGCATGTCACGGAGCTTGGACTGGCAAAGGTAAATCCACATGATGACGTGCTGCGTTTTCATCTGCTGCCACAGGAAGTCCCATCTTCTAATCCACCGATTTCAACGACTCCGCCATATTAATTCTGTCCAGTTTTCCAGGCATAATGAAGTTGACCACCCATGTAAACACAAGGGTCAGCACAATACCCAGAATATAACTGGACATTCTTATATGGATAGTTTTTGCATAATCCTCACGATATCGGAAAAGGAGGGTGGAAAATGCAGCTGGCAAGGTATACTAACTGCAAATATTGTATTCCATCATCTCATAAACCAGCCTTGAGCCCTCTATGATTTCTGCCGGAAGCAGGGCGCGTGCAACGCACTTTAATTCTGCCTGCTCGTCGCCCTCATTTTTCAGATATGCATAATCGCCCTCAAGGCTGTTTACGATATAATATATCTTATCTAACACCATCCTGCCTACTCCCCGACGATTTCCTTTACAGCTGCCAAAACCTTATCACACTTGCAGTTTGCAAAGAAATACTCCTTAAATTTTTCGCCGCTCAATGCGCCCTTGCAAAGTTCCCTGTCAAGCTTCGGTAAAATGTCACACAAGTCGGTGTGTGTAACAGTCTTTACCTCGTCAAGGATTTTCTTATTCCTCTGCTCCGGCACAACACGCTCCTTAGGATATCCGCCGCCGCCCGGGGTACAGAACAATTTTTCAAAAATATATTCCAGATTAAGCTCACCGCCCCAGCCAAAATTCTCTGCAAACGGAAGCGCCACACAGTTCCCATCATTTACCTGGGAAAATAGATATGCGTCAAGCGGTGACTCAATATGCCCGCAGAGCACTTTCGGAAATGCGTTGCATGCAAGCATCGCGCCCTCACCTGTTCCGCATCCTGTGATGACAAAATCCGCTGCGCCTGAATTTAGAAGCACCGCCGCGAGAATCCCGTTCTGCACATAAGTCAGCTGATGCGTGTCCTCCGCAGTGTACATTCCGTAATTAAACACCTCATGCCCCATCGGCTCAACAACTTTCTTGAGCGTCTCGCATATCATGGCATTTTTTGCCGCCTGACTGTTTTCATTAATCAATGCAATCTTCATATGTTCCCATCCTTTCATCTATTTGACAATGTTGCGCTGTTTTTTCTATTATACCAGCTTTTAAATTTATCTTCAAGTTGCTGTTCCGACAGGTTACAGTTCAGCCCAGAGCGTGTTTGAAAAATGCTTTCTGTCAGATGTACGTCACTGCCTATGTGTAAGGCAGCGCTGTTTGTCCAATTATTAACAAAAAGATATCGTTTTTTATAATATTTTTGTTAATTTCATACATTTCTCATTGCTTTCATGCTTTTTTTGAGCTATAGTTATTCTATAGGCATAACGTTTTAGCGCATATGCCTTAAATCTCCTAATATACAACAGGGGGCGGAAGTATTGATCGCTAAAAAAAATGAACTGCAGAATGAAGTATTAAAAGAAAAAAACAGTGAAGGAGTATATGATCCACCAAAAACCATCGCTTTTATATCTCCTTCCAAAACCGAGCGTATTCCACAGGAGGAATACGACCAGTTAGTAGAACCGTATCGTGAAGCAATGACACGACTTGAGGTTCGTATGAATGGTCTGAACGAGGACTACAGAAAAAAATACCGGGACTATCCAATCCACAATATACAGGCTCGCATCAAGAGCAGGAAAAGCATCGAGAAAAAGCTTGCCAGCAAGAATCTTCCGATAACTGCTTACACCGCCAAGGATAATCTGACTGATATTGCAGGCATCCGTGTCATATGTTACTTTGTTGAAGATATCTTCAGCATCCTTTCTCTTGTAAAGGCGCAGACTGACCTGCTTATTTTAAAGGAAAGCGACTATATACACTATCCAAAGGAAAGCGGCTATAAGAGCTACCATATGGTACTTGGCATTCCAGTATATCGCCTTGAAGGCATGCAATACTATCCTGTAGAAATACAGTTTCGCACGCTTGCCATGGATTTGTGGGCTAGTATGGAGCACCGCATCTGCTACAAGGGAGAGACACCCGATGAGACTGCCGACGCATTCCGGAACTACTCAATAGAGCTCTCCGAAATGGAACGGCGTATGAAGCATCTGCTCGACGAAATCCGAAAGGATCATCCACAGGAACCAATGCAGTAACGCTATTTGTGACTTTTAACGATGATTGTAATGCTGCAGTCTGCTATGAACTGATAGTTTGCCTCCAGCCCATAGGTGATATGTATATCCATGCGGTCCTCGTTCTCCTGCACTTCTATCTTTTGGGTATCAAGTGCAATCAGTATGTTTCCGAGAGGGGTTTGATAGTCCGTCAGGGTCTTTTTCCCCTCGGAAAATACCATCTGTGCATTGACGGCTCCCTTTTTTACCAGTGTAAATTCTTTGTCCCTGAGTTTTATCATGCTTCGCGCGGACTCCAAAAAATCCTCCAGTACCTCCTCATACAGCAGATAATGCGCACCATTCTTATAGTAATATTTCCCTGGACATATTGTTTCTATCAAATCAAGTTCCTCATCCGATTCTACATGGTTTAACCCGCTGTCGTCAAACTGAAGCCCTTTTATTGATATCAGTACATCTTTTGTCATTGATGATTCTCCTTTGATCTCCTATTACTCCAACAGTTCCAATAAAGCAAATCTGTATTTTATCTCCACTTTTGTCTCTTCATCGCTGTCAGCGGTTCCATAAAAATATGCCTCCATGAAATCCTCTGCGTCCTCCATTGTAAGCTCCTTGCCGTCCGCATCAAGAATACAGCCGATTCCAGGTTTTACAAGTATCTCCGGACTAAGTGCACCAACCCACAGCACCACACCAAGTGCAGCCAGCATATTTTTAATAAAATGATTTTTTATCCAAAACATATGTCCATACCTCCGCGTTATTTATATCAGTAAGTATGGACATCATTTCTCGTATTTATACACATCCGGCCATTCCGTCGTGTTTCGTTTTTTCAGACCTCTCAAGCTGAAGCTGTTTGATAATCGCCTCCTCTTGATTGTTAATATGTTTTCTTACCACACTGGCTGCTGCTGCCTTATCCTTTTTTAAGATGTTCTGGTACATCTCCATATGTTCCTGCTGCAGCATTTCGTGCGATGTGGCATCTTTCAGATATTCAAAACGGTATCGGTACATCTGCTCCGACAAGTTGCTGACAAGCTGAATGAGCCTGGTATTTCCTGTTGACGTCACAATGGCATCATGAAACGCCACATCCGCTTCCGCAAGCTTTCTGGTGTCCTTTGTCTTGACTGCCTCCCGAAAGTTCTCACATGCCTGGTAAAGATTGTTTAGCCCCTCCTGTTCCATCCGCTCACAAGCAAGCTCTATCGCCAGCACGTCCAGCGCACACCGCACCTCCATCACGTCCTTAAGATCCTTTAATGTAATCTGTGCCACCTCTGCGCCACGGCGGGGTATCATAATCACCAGTCCGTCCAGCTCCAGCTTCCTGATTGCCTCCCTGATAGGAGTCCGGCTCACTCCCAGCTTATTTGCCAGCTGTATCTCCATCAGGCGTTCTCCGGGTTTCAGTTTTCCGGTAAGTATTTCCTGTCGCAGTGTCTTAAACACTACATCCCTGAGCGGTAAATATTCGTCGTCTTTTATCATGCTCATCTCTCCAATCAACTCTCAATTATAAAATCCCGTAACGTTTACCTGTGCTTTTACCCCTTTTGTTCCGAGTGTCTGGTCAATATAGACTGCCGCTGCCCTCGCCGCACTTTCCTCAAGAAAAATTCCAAAAATACTTGGACCGCTTCCGCTCATCATGGCATTTACAGCGCCATTTCCGCGCATCATTTTCTTAATATCGGTAATAATCGGATACGCTTTCTCTGTGACGTTCTCCATCACATTTTCCATCCGGCTCGCAATCCCGTTTAAGTCCCCCTGCTTTAATGCATCCACCATGCCGTCAATGTCTGGATGTGATTGCAGTTCATTGGCATGTAGTCTGTCATATACCCACTTCGTAGGCACCATAATCGGCGGTTTTACAATGAGAAGATATGCCTCCGGCGGCGGCGGGAGCGGTGTCAGTTTCTCACCGATTCCTTCTGCAAGCGCTGTTCCGCCCAGAATACAGAATGGTATATCCGCGCCCAGTTCCAGTGCAGAATCCATGAGCTGCTGCCTGGTCAGCCCCAGCCCGAACATCTCATTCATGGCAGTCATGGCAGCTGCCGCATCTGTGCTCCCCCCCGCCATGCCTGCTGCCACAGGAATATTTTTCTTCAGCTTAATCTCTATCCCCTGCTGTATGCCATACCGCTGTCTCATCAGCTTGGCTGCCCTGAATATCAGGTTATTTTCCAAATCCCCAAGATAATCTCTGCTGTTTACCGACAATATAATATCCGGATCATTTCTTTTTTTAAATTCCAGTTCATCATAGATATCTACCGTCTGCATGACCATCTTCACTTCGTGGTACCCATTTTCAAGACGCCGGCATACATCAAGCGCAAGATTGATTTTTGCCCTTGCCTTCAATAATAACTTATCCATCCCCTACCTCACATCCTTGTATTTTTTTTAATACAATTTTATTTATTATAAAGGAAAACGAAAGGTTCGTCAACAGTTCGGCAAGGATATCTCGATTCCGGCGCATTTCTGCAAAAGGCTTTTCATTTTGTTCCTTTCATTGTATAATATATTTTATCAATATTTTAGAGAAAAGGAGACATCATTTTATGGCACAAAATCCAATTGTTACGATTGAAATGAAAAATGGAAGTTTGATAAAAGCAGAACTTTATCCCGAAATCGCCCCCAATACGGTCAATAATTTTATCAGTCTGATAAGCAAGGGGTACTATAATGGTCTGATTTTTCACAGAGTTATCAATGGCTTTATGATACAGGGCGGCTGTCCCGACGGCACCGGCATGGGCGGTCCAGGTTACTCGATTGCCGGAGAGTTTGCTCAGAACGGTTTTGAGAATGCCTTAAAACACACGCCGGGTGTACTTTCCATGGCAAGAAGCATGATGCCGGATTCAGCAGGAAGCCAGTTCTTTATCATGCACAAGACCAGCCCCCATTTAGACGGCGCTTATGCGGCGTTTGGAAAAGTGACGGAAGGTATGGATATCGTGGATAAGATTGCCACCACAAACACGGATTACTCCGACAGGCCGCTTGAAGACCAGGTGATGAAAAGCGTCACTGTCGATACGTTCGGAGTGGAATACCCGGAGCCAGAGAAGCTCTAATCAGTTTCATTCACAAATGGGTAAGTTGCCCCAACACATAGCTAACTAGAGCGTGTTTGAAAAATGCTTTCTGCCAGATGTGCGTCACAATTTGTGGGAGATTTGTGCCAGATGAAGGAGGCATAGCGGGCTATGTTGACTGAATTTGGTGCAAATATCAGAGAAAGTGATAGCGGAAAATGGCAGAAGAAAGCAGGGAATGTTATGCAGATAGCAATATGCGATGATATACAAAAAGAGCTGGAAATCATCAGGGCAGCTTTGGATACTTATGCAGAGGCACATTCTGAATTGCATTTTGATATTGACGAATACGGTACAGCAATTGATGTCCTACATGCAGTGGAAAAGGGAAAAGTATATGATATTGCCCTTCTGGACATTTGTATGCCGGGTGTTCTTGGAACGGATGTCGCGGAGGAAATGCTTGCGAAAAGTCCGGATATGGGTATTGTTTTCCTGACAACCAGCGACGAATATGCGGTAACAGCATTTGCACTGAACGCCACCCATTACCTGCTCAAGCCTTTTTCACAGGAACAGTTTAATGCGGCGCTTGACCGTGCAGTAAAGAAAACAGAAGAACAGGATTTCCTTTCCCTTGCCTGTGTGGACGGTATGTATCGTGTCCGTATCAGTGAGATCGTATTTATAGAATCGCAGAGCCACTATCTGCAGTGTAGTCTTTTTTCCGGCGAAATGATCCGGCTGCGCATGAAGCTGTCGCAGATGTTTGAGGAAATACAAAAATATCCTGAGTTTATCAGAGTGGGTGCTTCGTATATTGTGAATCTTGCTTTTGTGCGGAGGATTTCCGGAAATACCATGGAAATGCAGGGCGGCGCCCCGATACCCATTCCAAGAAGGAGCGGTGAAGAAGTACAGAAAACATATATGGAATTCTGCCGGAAGGAGGCGCTGAAATGAGCGGATTATACCAGATCCCGGCTTTGTTCCTTACGGCATTCTGCCATGCAGTCGTTGCATACCATATGGCAGAGCATAAGTATTCCGAAAAGAAGTTCAATATATACGGCTGTATCTATATCGCCTGCTTTGTCAGTATAAGCGGTTACGGGTATGCGGCAGGGGGAACAGCGGGCATTTTATCATATGTGGGGATAGTCCTATGCACATTTCTTTTTTCCTGTATTGTTTCGCGGGACTGCTTTTCAAAAAAGTGTTTTCTATTTATCACTTACTTCTGTTTGTTTTCTGTTCTGGACAATATGCTGAAACTGATGATTAAATTATTTTTGCCACACATTTCTGAAATGGCGGGATATTATGTGGCGATTGTGCTGCGCACCATGCTTTTAATGCTGGCGCTGGCTCTGTATAAGAGGTATGTCGTAGCAATTTTCCGTTCTATAATGGATAGTGATAATAGATGGTGGAATCTGGCGCTGATCGCCCTGCTCTTCTATCTGTTACAGGCTACGGTGAGTGTTTTGAATGCGAGAAATATCATGCCGGATGTGTATCTGCTTTTGACGTTTGCCGCTATCAGCTTTATTATGTGTGCGGTATATGGCGTTGTATTCAGCAATATCAGCTATATGAAAAAGAATGCAGAGGCGGTATTAGTCCAGCAGAACGCAGAGTATCTTTCCAGCCGCCTGTCTGTTCTGCAGGATGCGGAGGAAGCAAACCGCAGGCTCCGGCATGATATGCGGCACCATATTGAAGCGATTGCGGAATATGCAAAAACAGGCGACACTTCTGCTATCCTTGCATATATCGGAGAATACAGCACGGAAATATCAGAGGCGGCGGTAAAGAGGTACTCTGTAAACCGGACTATAAACAGTATTCTTTCTGCCTATGCGGGTAAGGCAAGGAAAGGCGGCATTGATTTTCTGATCCGATGTAATGTCCCAAAAGAACTAAAGG
Organism: Lachnospiraceae bacterium; assembly: GCA_029068555.1. Lineage (GTDB taxonomy): Bacteria > Bacillota > Clostridia > Lachnospirales > Lachnospiraceae > COE1. The sequence continues at coordinate 6,921 of JAIECJ010000097.1, read as the reverse complement.
TGCGGGAAATCGACCTGATCGCCCTTTTGGGAAATCTGCTTGAAAATGCCCTGCACGGGTGCAGGGAGTCCGGAAAAGAAAAACCATGTATGGAAATTCATATCCGGCTGCAAAACAACAGGCTGATTATCGTTTGTAATAACACCTGCGCTGATAAACTGAAACTTTCCGGCAGTCTGCCCACGGGAAAAGGCATCGGTATTTCCAGCATTCTTACCATTTGTCAGAAACATGACGGCAATCTGGATTACAAGATAGAAAATGACGTCTGTTCTGCCTGTGCGGTCTTGAATTTATAAGCCTGTCAATAGATTCCTGAAATTTTATTTAACCAAATCTGCCTAAAAATCGACCAATTATGCCAAAACCACTTTTTTAAGTGGTTTTTTGTTATTATTTTAAGAAGACTATACAAGCCAAACCCTTGTCTTGGGATAAAGGTAAAGTGCGCCCTTTTTCGTTGTCAATCCAGACAGTGGGTTGCTGCACGTTACCAAAGTTGCTATTACGGCAGATGCAGTGGGAGGCTGAGGCAGTGTGCATCAGGGCAGATACGGCACAATAGGCATATGACATACTGCTTATGGATGTGTATCTGCCGGACGGGAAAAAATCCATTAAGGAGTTTCTGAAAAAATGGTTTCACGGAGACTCATAAATCAAAAGGAGGAGGATATATATGAATTTTTCAGAAAAAAAATATGTAAATAATACGGCGCTTAAAGGGCATACAATTATTGATTCTATACTTTTTCTGGCATATTTGCTGGAGGTTTTGAAAGGATCAAGAACAATCGGCTATTTTGCAGTTTTTGCGCTGCTGACAGTCGTCCCTGTGGTGGCGGAATGGCTGATTTACGCCAGAAATCCGGAGAGTGGCGCCATTAAGCATCTCATCGGCATAACCTATGGCATTTTGTATTTATTTGTCATATTTACAACGAACAGCTTGCTGCCTTTTACCTATGTATTTCCCATGTTTATTGTCATTATCCTGTATATGGATTCCCGATTTAATATACTCGTCGGTGTATTTGCTTCCTGCGGAAACGTGGCATGTATAGTTTATTATGCGATGACAGTCGGATACGAGAAATCTGAGATTCCCGATGTAGAAATCCGGATAGCGGCAACAATTCTCACGGCGGTGTTCATGATTATCACTACTCTGGCTGTGACAAAGGTAAATAACGTCAAATTAAAACAGATTCAGGATCAGACGGACGAGGCGGGAAGGCTGATGAACAATATTCTGACTACTTCCCAGGATATGATAACGGATATCACGGAGGTAACCCTGCAGATGACCAGTCTGGGGGACTCCGTGGCAAAAGTGCATGACGCCATGCAGGAGATTTCCACTGGCAGCACTGAAACAGCCGAATCTGTGCAGATACAGATACAGCGCACGGAACAGATACAGGCGAATATTAGCAGTGTGAAGAATACTACAGCCCAGATTGAACAGAATGTTCATGACACCGTGAACAAGGTCGCAATCGGCAGGGAGCAGATGGCTGTCCTGGAACGTCAGGTTGAGCAGTCTAAGTCCGCCAATGCGGAAGTACTGGAGAAAATGCAGGAGCTGAGTACATACACCAGCCAAATGAACACGATCACTGAAGCGATCAGCAGAATCACGAACAGTACCGTCATGCTGGCGCTGAACGCTTCCATTGAAGCTGCCCACGCCGGAGAAGTCGGTAAGGGCTTTGCCGTGGTTGCAGATCAGATTTCCGAGCTGGCGAGCCAGACACAGACTGCGACCTCCAATATTAACAACTTAATTGAAAACATCAACAAGGGACTGGGGCATGTGGCTGACGCGGTGAATGTGGTTACCAAGAGTAATGATGCCAACGCTGAGAGCACCATTGTGGTAAAGAATACCTTTGCTGAAGTCACAAGCGGGACAGAGGATATCAGCTGCCGCACTGAGGAACTGCTGCACATTGTTATGAATCTGGAACATGCAAATAAGGATATCATCGAAAATATCCAGACAATTTCCGCTATCACGGAGGAAATTTCGACTCATGCAAATGAAACTTTCCATGCTTGTGACGAAAATACCCGCATGGTGGATTCCGTAAATGGGATTGTCGAAAATCTGAACAACGGTGCAAAGAAGCTGCAAAATGTATAACTTTTGAACCGGACAGTGGCATCCTCAGAAAAATCGTCATGTCAATCATACATGAATTTGGATCGTACTGCGAAAGTTTTATAATAAAATGCATCAATATTTTTTGCCGCATGTTCATAAATCGTTCATAATTCTTTGAAAAATTATTCAATAAATTATCATGATTTAGACATTAAAGCACTTTATACTATAAACATAAGGTGATACAAAACAGCATCTTATAAACAGCAAGTGACAGTTTTACTTATAATAACTTTTTCATAATATATGCCAAGTAGTCGGAGGATTACTTGGCATCCTCCCTTTTATGGGTATTTTGGGCTGATGAAAACTGGCGTTGGTGTGAATTGTAACGTATTTTTTTCCTTTTTATCTACTCTTTATCTATTTCTTCTTGCATTATTTTGTTATTTCGTGTATAAATATATGTATAAAAAGAATATTCCACATAAGACAGAAAGGGCTGTCCAGGCGGAATGTTCTTTTTTATTTAGATATAAATTATGAGGAGGTTTTTTATGCTTGATATGATTGCTAAGATTAATGGCGCCATAAACGGCGTGGTGTGGGGTATCCCCATGCTGATACTGATTATCGGTACGGGAATTTATATGACTGTCCGCACAAAATTTTTTCAGATTACACATGCTGGCCATGTAGGTTCCAAGACAATCGGCGGCGTCTTCCAAAAAGGAAGCGGTGTTACCAACTCCAAGGAAAAATCGTCCATTTCACAGTTCCAGGCTCTGTGTACAGCGCTTGCGGCAACGATTGGCGTCGGAAACATTGCCGGTGTCGCTGCTGCGATTGCTGCAGGAGGTCCCGGTGCCATCTTCTGGATGTGGCTGTCCGCATTTTTCGGGATGATGACAAACTACTCCGAAAACGTGCTCGGTATCTATTACCGCCGCAAAAACAGTCATGACGAGTGGTGCGGCGGCGCCATGTATTATCTCAGAGACGGCCTTGGCTCCAAAAAAGGCTGTGAAGGTCTGGGCAAAGTACTTGCCGTGCTTTTCTCCATCTTCTGTGTACTTGCCTCATTTGGCATCGGAAATATGAGTCAGGTCAACACCATTGCGGGTAATATTACCTCTGTATTCCGAATCGAATCCCTTGACCGCAGTGTTATGTTCGGTTCCACCGAAATCAACCTGTATGCATTGGTTGTCGGTTTACTGCTTATGATACTTGCAGGACTTGTCATCGTCGGCGGCATCAAAAGAATTGCGCAGGTCACGGAAAAATTCGTCCCGTTTATGGCTTGTGCTTACATACTGGGCGCGCTCATCGTTTTCTTTGTGAATATCGGAAAAGTCGGCGAAGTGTTCAGCGCTATTTTTTCATTCGCATTTGGCATTCGGGCAATCGGCGGTGCCGCCATCGGTCTTGCTGTCAAAAATGCGGTTACATGGGGTTTTAAGCGCGGCGTGTTCTCCAACGAAGCTGGTCTTGGTTCCTCTGTGATGGTTCACTCTGCTTCCAACGTTGTCGAACCCGTTAAACAGGGAATGTGGGGAATCTTTGAAGTGTTTGCTGATACAATCGTAGTCTGTACACTCACTGCGTTCTCCATCCTTTCCACTGGTCTGATCGACCTCCATACAGGTGAAATGCTCTCGGCAAATGAGCAGACAGCGCTCGTCAGCGAAGCATTCGGAACCGTGTTTAACTTCGGCGGTGTCAATGTAGGCGGTGCATTTATCGCCATTGCCATCCTGCTTTTTGCTTTCTCAACTGTACTTGGATGGAGTTATTATGGCACAAAGGCATGGGAGTTTCTCTTTGGTACGAAAGCCACCATTATCTACAAAGTAGTATTTGTGGTATTTATTGTATTTGGCGCCACAATGAACCTTGACCTCGCATGGGACATCTCTGATACCTTTAACGGTTTAATGGCAATCCCCAACTTAATAGGTGTCCTGACACTCTCTGGCACGGTGATAAAGATTACAAATAACTACACTGCACGTATTTTCAGGGGTTCAAAAGAAGAACCGATGCTCTCGGCATTTGAGGATATTCAGGCAGAACAGAAACAAAAGCTGAACGCAAAAACAGAGTAATACCAATTACTCTGTTTTTGCGTTGGCAATTGTAAAATTCCTTATTCTCCCAGGACACTATGTGCTCCATTTTTGTCATAGGAATACAGTAAAAATCCTGAACAGCGTTTTGCATCAAGCACATCATAGTCCGATTTACTATGCTTTTTCTTATACCGGCTTAACTGGTACTGTGCACTTGGGTCATTGGCGAGCGCTTCCTCAAATTTTTTGATATTCAGCTGCTCTGCTGCCCGCCTGCCTTCCAGCTGCGATTTCGCGTTGGTAAGCTGACTTTCCTCAAGAGACGACACATATTCATCCATCTGCCTTGAAAGCTGCTCCTGCTCATTTCTCTTTGGATCTCCATAGCTTGGGATATAGGCATCCTGGCGGCGGACATTGTACGCATCATCATCTTTTGCCATATAAGCGCCGAGTGCTGCTTCTATGGTAAGTGTGGTGAATGCACCTGATGTACTTTTCTTAAATCTTGTATTCTGCGGAATACTCTCCACTGCAGAAAGGCCACCTATACGTGATACTCTCTGCAAGGTCAGTTCACGTCTTCTATTCATTATCTGCCACCTCCATGTGACTAAATTCGTAAAATCCCTTTACTTTCACAAATAGACCACTCTATCAGATATATCGGCACATTTTCTTATTTCTTTAAGAAAAAAACACCTTTTTGCATTCAGGTGCATACAAAAAGGTGTTTCGACCGTTATAAAAAATTATAAGTTGAAAAAATGTGTTGACTCATCCAGAGACGCCGCCAGCTGCTTCAACTCTTTTGCCGCCTCTGCCAGCTGCTTCATCGTCTCGTTCAGCTCCTGCATCGTGGATGTTGTCTCCTGCGACGACGCAGCATTTTCCTGTGAAATCGCAGATAGGTTCTGAATAATTCCCACAACGCTTTCCCGTGAATCATCGCATTCCTTTGCCTGATTGTTGACGGCTACCGTATTCTCCCGTGAGGTGAGAATGCCACTCGTCACCTGCTCAAACTGCTGCTTTGTAATATCAAGCTTTTCCTGCTGCTCCTGAAGGATTTTCTTTACTTCCGTCATCATTTCCATTGAATTTTTGGAATCCTCTGCCAGCCCCATAATAATTGTTGTAATACGCTGCGCAGAGCTGTTAGACTCTTCCGAAAGCTTCTGAATCTCCGACGCGACAACCGCAAAGCCCTTCCCTGCCTCGCCAGCTCTTGCCGCCTCTATGGACGCGTTCAGCGACAACAGGTTGGTCTGTTCCGCAACGCTTGTTATCAGCTCGACCGCCTCTGAAATCTTTTTTACAGAATCATCTGTCGCCTCAACTGTCCTGGCTACCGACTGTACCGCATCCACTGTCCTGTCGTTACTCTTACTCAGTTCACCGATTATCTCGGAAGCCTGTCTGCCATTATCCTGCATGCCAGCAGATATTTCATTTAAGTCGGATATACTCTCTACAATGCTTTCAATAATCTGCCCCATCTCGCTAATTTTGATATTTGCATCCTCAATTTCTTCCGCCTGCGACACTGCCCCCTGCGAAATGTCGTCGACTGCATGTGCAATTTCAGCCGCACTCTGGCTTGAACGATTCGCCACGGTCTCCAGATTGTCGCCTGACGCAAGTACAACCTGGGAGTGTTCCTGAATCCCGCACACGATATCACGAAGCGAGGTAATGCATTCCATTACGCCACGCCCCATATCCCCAATCTCATCCTTGCGTTTCAGTATAACTGTATCAACTGTATATGCAAGATTTCCTTTTGCCAGATTATCAATTGCGTCCTGTGCCCTCTTAACTGCCCTGACAATGCTGATTGACACAAACACTACTACAACAATTGCTATAAGAAGTACAACCACTACGACACTTGTAACCAGTACAATTTTTGAAGCAATAAAATTATCTATGCTCTCACTTGGCTCTCCCGCAAACACCATTCCGACAGTTGAGCCATCAGAATTTTTCAGCGGAATATAATATGCATAATAATTTTTTCCATTTACCATCAAATCAGTAGCCGAATATTCCTGACCTTTCAGTACAGTCCCTGCCACCTCGGCAGACGCCTGTGTCCCTATAATCCTGTTTCCGGTTGCGGTATCGGTCAGCGATGTTGCCCTTCTTACATCACCGAAAAAGATTGTAATGTCTGCGTTCATTCCCTCTGTGAGTGCATCAATTCCCTTTTCGTTCTGTGTGATGTTATAATCTCCTTTCATCAGCTCATCATTCTCGTTCAGAAAATAGTCGCCATCATCTATATTGTCATATGCCGCTTTCGCAGCTACACAAGTCGCCTTCATCTGTGTAAGCGCTTCCTCCTGCAGTCCCTCCCGGAGACTCTTTCCGGCGGCTATGACACAGACAGCCCCCAAAATGACCAAAGGAACAAGTGCCAGTGCCAGTAGTTGAATAATAATGCTTGTAAGTAAATTTCTCTTTTTGGTAGTATTATTCATAGTATTTTCATCCTTTCGCTATTTTGTTGTCATTCACTTTTACAATTATAACTTATATTTGCGCAAATTTGTATAATTTTGTGAAAAAATAGCGATTTAGACAAGAATTTACAAATTCAATTGTTATATTCGTCGCAATACCTTAACATAATACATGGCAATAGTTATGTGGCGTGCTCCATAAATGTTACAATTCACACCAACGCCAGTTTTCATCAGCTTATAAGTTATTGAGGTGTGAATTATAACAGATTTTGCA
>JAIECJ010000096.1 GCA_029068555.1 Lachnospiraceae bacterium | reverse complement strand
TTATAATCCATTTTTAGCACTTCCTTTCAAATTTATTTGGCAATGTCCTTGCCTGCCTACATCATATCAATAAGCCTAAAATTTGAATTGTAAAAAATTGCGGAGTATAAAAACAGAGCCGATGGTCTGTGCGTTTTCTCACACGTTCATCGGCTCTGCGTCTTTGCGTCTGGCTCTTTTATCTCCATTATTGGCTCAATATGCTTTTTTATTAACTCAATCCTGTCTTTCGGTCTACGCACAAAATTGGAAGCGATAGACACAACTAATTTTCTATTCGGATTGACATAGATTATATTTCCACCATCTCCCATTGCAGCATAACCCCCATCATCACCAAGCCACCATAAGTATCCATAAGACAACTTTCGGGCTGCCCATCGACTATGTTCCTTGATGCTTTCAGTTATCCATCCAGCAGACACTATTTGCTTATTTTCCCATACTCCATGATTCAAATATAGTAACCCTATTTTCAACATTTCAGAAGCAGACAAAGCAAGTCCCCATCCTGCCGTATTTACGCCCATAGGGTCAACTACCCATCCGTCAACATATTTTTCCTTGTTAAATGCTACTTGTTCCTCTTTGCTATGGAAAAATATATTTGGTGGAGTGTCAATTTTTAAAGGCGAAAATAAATATTCAGCCGCAAACTCTGATACAGACCTTTTCGTCGCTTTTGTCAAAATGCCTGTTAAAATATCAAGTCCTATAAGCGGTACATAACGAAACTTTCCAATGTTCCCTTTACCACCTAGCAAATCAAGAGAAAATTCCACCCAATCTTCACTCGTAAAATATTTTATATATGGTGCAAAAAATCTGTATTTATAAGGAGCTGTCATAGTCAACAAGTTTTCCAAAGTAATATTTTGGATTGTTTTTTCGCCTCTTTTGGGCATATATTCTGGAAAAAACTCAAGCACTTTCTGTTGCACATCTGTAATATAACCTTTATCTATGGCAATACCAATTAAAGCGGACACAATACTTTTGGTTACTGAATAGATATGTATACGCTTGTCAACATTACACCCATTCCAATATTTTTCATATATAACCGCACCATCATAACTAATCTGCATACCCGCAATATTTTTGTAATCCCTTTCAATTATTTCCTCTAACTCTGTAAATGCTGTTTCATTCATAATGTGTTCCTTTCTGTATGAGATTTATTTACGGGATAGTAAACTTCGGTTATTAGCTCATGTTCGCTTTCTGTCTGGGAAGGGTCTGTTACATAAACCTCAAATAACGCATTGCTGCACACATAGCTTTCTTGTTCTGCATATTCACATAATCTGACATAAGCTGACGGCAGATTGGAATAAGAACCTTTCACAACTGTTTTCAAGCATAGCCCCGCCATAAAATCCCTCGTTCCAGTAACATATTCTTTAACAGGAACTGCAAATTCAGTATCTAATCCTTGAGGTGTGTGTTCTGAGCCATGAAA
>JAIECJ010000095.1 GCA_029068555.1 Lachnospiraceae bacterium | reverse complement strand
AAATTAAGTTTTGGATAGTTTGACGCAGAATATTTTTCTGAGCGTGCTGCTTCACAAACGCAGGCGTAGCGGTGGCTGCGTCGAGGCTTGGGGAGTAGTGCTATCAGGGAAATAGGCAAGTCAAACTGCCAATTATCACAAGCCGAGGGCGGTCAGCTTAGAGCAAAGGGATGGCAGTGTAAATTACAATACCCATCTAAAAGGCCGATGAGGATCATTGTCCTTATAAAAATTGTAGAGCATATGGAAGCAAATAGGAAATATACAGAAAAAGAAATAAACGAAATTATTAAGTCGCATATTGCATTTAGTGATATAGAGTTAATTCGCAGGGAAATGTACCAATATAAATTGCTTGGAAGACTTCGAGATGGTTCAGAGTATTGGGTAGAAACTGGTTGGAGAAATGAATATGCAGAATATATCAGAGAGGATTAGGCAGACTTTATTACAAAAATATGGATTTTTTCGGACAATCGCCATTGGATGATTAAGATGAAATATATTTTAAAAATAAAAAGTAATAAACCCATCCCCGTCCACATAGGATAGATTAAAGCATCTGTGTGGAGGGGGATTTTTTGTGAATGACAAGGCAGTAAATGTTTTGGAGCAGTATGATATGGCAATCAACCGTACCTTTAAGGGACGTGGCACAATAATCTGCGATACGGATAAGGGAATGCGTGTGCTCAAGGAATACAAGGGCAGGACAGAAAAGCTTGATCTGCTATATCAGCTGCAAAGCAGGTTAGGCGACAATCTAAGGACAGATATCCTCGTTAGGAATAAGGAGGGCGCACTGTATGTGAGAGATATCGACAACACCGTTTACATATTGGAGGAGCAGGTAGAGGGAAAGGAGTGCAGTTACAAAAACGAGGACGACATTGTAAAGGCATGTAACGCCATGGCAAGGCTGCATCTGAAATTTATGACACCAGTGTCACATATGGGTGCGGATGAAATCGCCCAGATATATGCAATGCCTGTTTTTTTCTATGCAGACGAAATGGAGCGGCATACGACAGAGTGCAAACGTGTGAAGAACTATCTGCGGAAGCTGCACACTAAGACTGATTTTGAGCGGGCGCTGTTAAAGGAATACGACTATTTTCTCGACAAGGCAGTGGATGTGACAAGGCGTGCAAAGGAGGAATCACAGGCTGAGTATGAGGCGTATGTAAACAGCAATGGGCTGTACTGCCATGGTGACTACCAATACCACAATGTACTGTTTGGAAAGGGTAGCAGCGGATCGTATGTCGGTATCATTAATCTGGAACATTTTGCCCATGATGTGGGGGCAAGGGATTTCTATCTCCTTTTCCGGAAGATATCGGAGAAATGCGACTGGTCGACCGATATGGCAAAAAGCATGCTTGACGCTTATCAGAACAGGCGCGTCTTTCCGCCCATTGAATGGCGCAGTCTGTGCCTTAGGCTGGAATATCCTGAAAAATTCTGGAAAATTATCAACTACTATTACAATTCCAGAAAGTCGTGGATGCCAAACCGCAATTATGATAAGCTTGAAGGGCTGATTCGGCAGGAGAAAAACAGAGAAAAGCTGTTAAACTGTATTTTCTGACAGAAAAAAAGGCTTGTGTAAGAATAAAAAAGCAGATATAATATCGTTATGGTAAACTAAAAGTTAATGGGTGTACTAGAGGAAAAAAGATGCAGTCTTTTTACAGGATTAGGATTGCTCTTGCCCAGACAGCTATTGTGTGGGAAGAGAAGGAGCAGAACTTCAAAAAAGCAGAGGAACAGATAAAGGATGCCGTAAACCGTCATACGGAAGCAATTTTTTTTCCGGAGATGAGTTTTACGGGATTTTCCATGAATACAGATGCCACAAAAGAGTGTGGAAATGAGACCGTTAACCGTGTGAAGTCCCTTGCGGTACAGTACCGGATGGCGGTTGGGTTTGGCTGGGTCAGGGACTGTGGTGGGAAGTGTGAGAACCATTATACCATTGTGGACAGAACAGGGAACATTATTTCGGATTATGTAAAGATTCATCCGTTTTCCTGCTCAGGGGAAGACTTGAAGTTTCGGGGCGGCAGTTCACTGTCTTATTTTTCGCTGAACGGGATCGTATGCAGTACGTTTATATGCTATGATTTGCGTTTTCCCGAGATTTTTCAGGCTGCATCGAAAAAAGCGCACGCAATTATTGTACCTGCAAACTGGCCTGCAAAGCGCAGCGGGCACTGGCAGACGCTGCTGCGGGCGCGTGCGGTTGAAAACCAGGTTTATATTCTTGCTGTCAACTGTACTGGGGATATTGGAGGAATCCACTATACGGGTGACAGCTGTGTGATTGATCCGGATGGCGCTGTCCAGTCTGTTTTGCATGGCGGGGAAGGGATTTTGTACGTTGAATTGACAGATGATGTGGAGGATATCCGCAGGGGATTTCCGGTGAAGTATGACAGGCGCGAGGAACTATACAAAAGCTTGGAGTGAAAGGGTTAGGAGATTACATTGAAGAACAGAGGATTGAGAGTAAGGAACATAATTGGATGTGCAGCAGCCGTCGCGCTGTCTGCATTTCTGTTTACGGGTTGTGCACAGGGCGCTGGCGCATTTACTGCGCTGCTGACTAATCAGCCGGATGCTGTGGAGGCGCAGGACAATGCGGAGCAATTGGTCAATGTGATGAAACAGAAAGGAATATATGATTCTGAGGATGCGGCAGTGGTTGTCAAAAAAGATGTCCAGTCGGGGACAGTACAATTTCAGAACATCACGTCATCGCGCCGTTATACGCTGAATTATGACGGCACCACGACAATCTATGACAAAAACGACCAGGCACTGTCCATGGAACAGCTGAAAGAGGGGAGCGTGGTGACCGTCCGGTTTTACAAGCCGAACAAGTCTCTTGCATATGTCAAGGAAAACCCAGACTGCATCAGCTACAATAATGTCCGCAGCTACAATATGGATTTGCACAGCGGCACTATTACAATAGGGAACGAACTTTACAATATCAGCAGTCATGTCGTTGTGGTGTCGGACGGCAGGGAAACGGACATGATGGAAGTCAATCAAATGGACGAAATCAGCGTCTGGGGATATAAAAATATGATATACGGAATCCACGTCGAAAAGGGGCATGGCTATCTCAGGCTTCAGAATGAAGACTATTTTGTAAACGGATGGATTGATGTGGGGGACAGGGTTATCAAAAAGGTGGCGGAGGACATGCTGCTTGTCGTTCCAGAGGGGACGCATACTGTGACAGTAAGCCATAAGGGCAGCAGTGCGACGCAGGAGATCACATTTGCGAGAAATGAGGAGATGGCGTGGGATCTGGGCGATGTGGAGATTACCGTGGTACAGAAGGGGACGGTCATCTTTACACTCACACCTGCCACAGCAAAGGTGTCCATAGATGGCAAGGCAGTTAACGTTTCAAAACCTGTGGAGATTGAGTACGGACTGCACCAGATGCGTATTACGGCGGATGGATATGACACAGTGGCGCAGTATATCAGGGTGGCAGAGCCGTCCGCCAATATCTCCGTCGAGATGGAAAAGAGCGAGGAAGAGAAAAGTGAGTCAGAAGAAGACAAGTCATCGGACAAGAAGGATGAGAAAGACGAAAATGACAACACGGATGACGAGGAAGAAACGACTGCGAAGAAGTATCAGTCGAAGTATTCAAATGATGATGACGAAGATGAGGAGGAAAAAGAGTCTTCCGAAAAAGATTCCTCAAGTGACGAGGATGAGGACACAGAGAAGAAATCTTCTGTGGTTTCCTCAACAGATAAATATAAAGTGTATATAGATGCGCCTGATGGCGTGGAGGCTTATCTTGACGGCAGTTACGTAGGAATAACCCCCGTTAGCTTTAACAAAGTTCCGGGCAGCTATGTGGTGACGCTTAGAAAGTCAGGATATCAGCCCAGAAGCTATACTTTGCAGATTGACGATGAGAAAAAAGATGTGAATTATTCGTTTACAGACCTTGTCAAGCTTGAAGAATAATGAAAATATCTGGTAAAAATGCCAAAAGCTTTAAAAAAGCGCAAAATTTAGGCTTTTTTCCTTGACAAACAATGGCTTTTCGCCTATAAATAGATATAGGCGTCAAAACGGCGCAGTGTTAAGAGACAATAGGGCATTCAACATGATGGAAGCTATTGTACTTATTTATCTACTGAAAACAAGAGGAGGAGTTCACAATGAACAAAACAGAACTAGTTGCTGCTATGGCTGAGCAGGCGGACATGACAAAGAAAGATGCAGAGAGAGCACTTACAGCTTTCACTGAGGTTGTTGCTAAGGAATTAAAGAAAGGTGAGAAGATTCAGCTGGTTGGATTTGGTACATTTGAGGTTTCTGAGAGAGCCGCAAGAGAGGGCAGAAATCCCCAGACTGGTGAGACGATGAAGATTGCGGCATCTAAGTCTCCGAAGTTCAAGCCAGGCAAGGCATTAAAGGACGAGGTAAACAGATAAATGTTTCCTGAGACAACCGATGAGAGATCATCGGTTGTTTGCGTTTCGGGAATCAGTATGGAGATAGACAGGAATGGGGGATTAACGATGAGACTGGACAAATATTTAAAGGTATCGCGCATAATTAAGCGGCGCACGGTGGCGAACGAAGCATGCGATGCGGGGCGTGTGCTCGTCAATGACAAGCCTGCAAAGGCATCCACAAACGTCAAGGTGGGTGACATCCTTACCATTCAGTTTGGCAACAAGGATGTCAGGGTGGAAATCCTTGATGTGCAGGAAACCGTCAAAAAAGATGATGCCAAAGAACTTTTCAGATATATTTAGAATATCCGCGCTCTTTTTCCCATACTATGTAATGTGTATGTTTTCATACGTACACTTACATCCATGGGGAAAGGGGCGTCTTTTATGACAGGCAGTGTGGAAAACAGGAATGCAAATAACAGTGCAGGCATCGGAAAACACCGATTCAGCATGGAACAGCGCCGGGATTGTAAGATAACAGGGGTAGTGGAGGTACATTCCTTCGATGAAAATAACATATTGATGGAAACCGTGGACGGGATGCTTGCCATTAAAGGAAATAACCTGCATGTAAGCCGGCTGAATCTGGAGAAGGGTGAGGCGGATGTGGATGGCAGGGTAGATGCTTTTACTTATTCCGAGAAAAGTACACTGGCAAAAAAAGGAGAAGGGCTGCTTACACGCCTGTTTGGTTAATGAGTGCGGATATAATCAGAGAGTGGAATTTTTGGCTGGCGTCAATCCTGACAGGAGCCTGTATGGCATTTTTATATGATATTTTCAGACTGTTCCGGCGTTTGATAAGACATGGCAGACTCGCTGTCGACCTTGAGGATATCCTGTACTGGGCAGTCTGTTTTGGTATCAGTTTTGCGCTTTTGTACTATGGAAATAATGGCGTGATACGTTTTGCGGCAGTGTTTGGTGCAGCGGTTGGCATGCTTGCCTATATTGCCACACTGGGGCGTTTTTTTGTCCGGTTCAGTTATGCTGTCATTGACAAAACGATAGGCAGCCTTCTGCGGATGGTAAAGAAAATGCTGCGCAGACTAAAAATATTGTTCCGCCCAGTAAAAAAAACCATTGTAAATTTGCATGATAAAATAAATCTTTTTTATCAAAATTGCAGGTTGACGGGCAAAACATTTCGTCATAATATTATAATGTGTCGCCAAAAGAAGACGCAGAACAGAAAGGGGGAAGCGAATCATGGCAAAGCGAAAAAACAAAAAGGCAAAACGAAGAAAAACGCCGGAGTTTCTCCGCGCCAGAAATGAAAATCGCCTGGGTATGACGGTTGCTGTGATAGCCATTATGATAATGACCGGCGTCGTCGGCGTCAATTCGATTTCCCTAAAGCAGAAGGAACAGCAATATGCGGCCAGAGAACAGGAGCTTATGGAACTGATTGAGGCGGAGATGGTAAGGGCTGAGGAGCTTGAGGCGTTTGCCACCTACACCAAGACTAAGAAATACGCCGAGGAAGTTGCCAAGGATAAACTCGGACTGGTATATGAAAATGAGATTATCTTTCAGGAAGTTGACTGAAGCATATTCGCACCGCTATTGGACTGATCCCATAGCGGTACTTTTTATGAGCAGCCCCATGCAGAGGAAGTATGCCGCTAAGGCGGCGCATGGGACACGCGGCGGGTAGGGAAGGTTTCCTGCTCGATTATTGTCAATAAAAAATTGTAAAACAGTGCTCAGGTTTGACAAAAAATGATAGGACTCCCTTTTATACTATAATAATGAAGAAATGATATTACATTCAGGGGAGGTCAAGGATTATGTTAAAGGTCAAATCGCCAAAAATTGGGATATTCAGCGCTTCAAAAGAAGCGGAAAATAAATCAGGCATTGTAGAGGGATATTTATTTAACGGTTACAGCAAAAGAAAGCTGTATTGTCTGGCAGAGACATATGAGGAGCTGGCAAAGCTCTATCGTGGCATTCCGGATGAGATCGGCATCTGTGATGACAGAAAGGACATCCTTTACCGGAAGCAGCTGCAGGATACAAAAGAAGTGTTTGCAAATCATCTTGACGAAATATCAGGCGCCTTTGCTGATGTGGCAGAAACGGTTGTGCATATCAGTCTGCCCATGGAGCACAAGAGAAAGGCACTGATGCAGTATTTGCGCAAGCAGGGAATTGTAGTCCGTGAACTGATATTTATAGAGGGAGGCATGGCAGGCAGTTATGACATCATGGGGGATGGCCATTTCGGAAACAGGATAAGCATTGAAGCGCGCGTCATAGGCAGACATGCGGTATCCGCAAGTGTGCTTGGGCAATATCTGTCCGCTTTTTATAACAGGAAGCTGGTACCGGCGGGCGAGAGCGCACAGGTGATTGAACGCGGATTTAACACATTTATATATGAGGACGAACCACGATATGCAGTGCTCAGTGCGATATCCAGGGCAGTCAGGGAAGATGAAAAAATTTCGGGTGACAATTTCTCAATGGAGGAATATAATCAGAGTCAGATAATTATGATGATAGCGGATGGCATGGGGAGCGGCGCGCAGGCGTGCAGGGACAGTCAGGCGGTCATAGAGTTTATGGAACGTTTTCTGGAAGCAGGATTTCAGAAAGAAAAGGCATTTACAATGGTGAACAGCGCAATTGCTTCACAGAACGCAGGCTGCAATCTGACGACGCTGGATGTCTGTGCAGTCAACCTGCTGACAGGTGATGCTGAGTTTATCAAGGCGGGTGCCGCTCCAAGCTATGTCAAACGCGGAAAGCGCGTGGACGAGGTCGCGGCGGATACGCTTCCGCTCGGGAGTATGGAGGAGCTTGGCCCCATGACACAGGTTTTAAAGCTTGCAGATACGGATATGCTGATTATGGTGTCCGACGGCATCTCTGACGCGATTGATACAGAATCCACGGGCAGGCTCAGGGATATGATATCGAAGACCAGCATATCGAATCCCAAGGAGATGTCAGACTATATTCTGCAATGCGCAATTAATTGTCAGGGCGGACACATCAGGGATGACATGACAGTGCTGACCTGTATGATGAAAAAGCGCATGGATGTTTGAATCACGCATTGGACAATCTGACGGTAAATCTGGATGAAAGGAAAACGAATGATAAACAGAGTGATAAGGTATATCAAAGAGCACCGCATGATTGATGAGGGGGACTGCGTCGTGGCAGGGATATCCGGCGGCGCTGATTCTGTATGCCTTTTTATCATGCTTCTGGAAATCAGGAGAGTGATTCCCATGGAAATCAGGGTGGTGCACATCAACCACCTGATACGGGAGGATGCCGCAGCGGATGCCGCATATGTGGAACGTCTCTGCCGGTCAAACGATATTGCGTTTACACTTATCGAGGAGAATGTGGAGACACTGGCAGGGAAGCTTCATATTTCCGTGGAGGAGGCAGGGCGCAATGTGCGGTACGAGGCATTTTACAAGGAACTTGGTTCAAGAAAGGGCAGAATTGCCATTGCTCACAATAAAAATGACAGCTGTGAGACGCTCCTGTTTCATTTGTTCCGGGGAAGTTCCCTGAAAGGTTTGGCAGGAATCCCGCCTGTGCGCGATAAAATTATCCGCCCGCTGCTCTGCCTTGAGCGAAACGAAATTGAGGCGTTTTTGCAGAGGAGAGGGATAACATATTGTATAGACAGCACAAATTTGGAGGATAATTATTCAAGGAACATCATACGCCATCATATACTGGCGACAGCAGTGAAAGAAATCAGCCCGTCAGCTGTAAATCATATCAGCAATGCATGTAGGCGGGTAAGTGAGGCATATGATTTGGTAGAGGATATCACAAGACAGGGCTATGATGTCTGCGTGCATGTCACACAAGGAGATGGAAATCAAAAGAAATATCATATTGACAGGGAGAAATTTTTCATGCTTCATACCACAATACAGGGATATGTAGTGATGGAAGTTCTGGCGGATGCGTCAGGAAGCAGAAAGGATCTGGAGGCAGTTCACATAGGGCAGGTGTGCGAACTTATGAACAGGCAGTGCGGAAAGGAAGTCCGGCTCCCTTACAGCCTGCGTGCAAAGCGCGATTACAAAGGAGTCTGTATTTACAAAGAGACAGATAAAACACCGCAGGAGACTGCTTTACAGGAAATCATGGTCACGGAGGACATGACGGCAGCGCTTATGGCGGGGGAGACGGTAGAAATGGTGCTTGGTCCACATCAGAAAATTTGTGCTGTTCTTGTGGAAAAAAGCGATATTTGTAATGATTTGGAAAATATTCCACAAAAAAAGTATACGAAATGGATAGATTATGATAAAATAAAAAATAGTATTGTCATAAGAACCCGCAGACAGGGGGATTATTTGACAGTAAATACAATGAATCAGCGCAAAACCCTGAAAACGTATTTTATTGACCACAAAATACCGCAGGAGGAGCGGGGGCGTATCTGGCTTGTGGCTGACGGCGGCCACATAGTCTGGGTTGTAGGACAACGAATCAGCAGCTACTATAAGATCGGTGAAAATACGAGAAGGATATTATGCCTTACATTTGAGGATGAAGAGCAGCAGGCGGGGAATGTGCGCGACACTAAGGAGGAACAAAAATGGCTGAGAGAATCAGGGTCTTGTTGACAGAGGATGAGGTGGATGCCCGAATCAAACAAATAGGCGACGAGATAAGCCGCGACTACGAAGGCAGGCAGGTTCACCTTGTATGCGTGCTCAAAGGCGGCAGTTTTTTTATGTGTGAGCTCGCAAAGCGCATCTCTGTGCCGGTATCGCTGGATTTCATGTCCGTGTCAAGCTATGGCGGAGATACGAAGTCGAGCGGGATTGTCAAGATAGTGAAGGATTTGGACGAGCCGCTTCAAGGCAAGGATGTCATTGTAGTGGAAGACATTGTGGATTCCGGACGAACGCTGAGCTATTTGCTTGAGCTTCTGGGACAGCGCGGACCAAAGAGTATGAAGCTCTGCACATTGCTTGATAAACCTGACAGACGTGTGGTGGATGTAAATGTAGACTATAAAGGATTTGAGATACCGGATGCGTTTGTCGTGGGTTATGGTCTTGACTATGACCAGCGTTACCGGAACCTGCCATATATCGGTGTGGTTGAATTGGAATAGAATTAAGCTTCCCTGCTCGACATGGGATAATGATATAAATAGTGAGGAGACAGAAATTGGGAAAAGGTGCAAAAGGAATTAATTTAACGTTTATATTTATATTGATATTGGTGCTGGTTTTGATATGGGCAAGCACCAATAGCGGCAGCAGCGGTTCCTACACGAAAGGGCAGTTTGTGAAGGAGATGGAGGAAGGGCTGGTCGTCGATGTGGAGATTCATCCAAATGCCCAGGTGCCTACTGGTATGCTGCGCATTACATTGAAGGACAATCAACAGAGAAGCCTCTATGTATCTGACGTGGTTGAGATGCAGGAGCTTGTAAAAAGCTATAACATAGACCCGATTGTGAAGGATGTGCCGCAGGAGAACTGGTTTATCACAGAACTTCTCCCGCTGCTGATGCTGCTTGTGGTCGTCGTGTTTATGTTTAGTATGATGAATGCGCAGAATTCTGGAAACAGCGGCGGAAAAATGATGAACTTTGGAAAGAGCAGGGCGCGCCTGATGACTGGCGGCGAAGTGACGCTGAAAGATGTGGCAGGTCTTCGCGAGGAGAAGGAGGATTTGGAGGAAATTGTTGATTTCTTAAAAGATCCTTCCAAATACACCAAGGTAGGTGCAAGGATTCCAAAAGGTGTGCTGCTCGAGGGAGCGCCGGGTACAGGTAAGACACTGCTTGCAAAGGCAGTTGCGGGCGAGGCAAATGTGCCGTTTTTTTCCATATCGGGTTCTGATTTTGTGGAGATGTTTGTCGGTGTCGGTGCGTCAAGGGTGCGTGACCTTTTTGCAGAGGCAAAGAAAAGCGCACCGTGCATCGTGTTTATCGACGAGATTGATGCGGTGGCAAGACGCCGTGGAACTGGTATGGGCGGTGGACATGACGAGCGTGAACAGACCCTGAACCAGATGCTTGTCGAGATGGATGGTTTTGGCACGAACGAGGGAATTATCGTGATGGCTGCGACAAATCGTGTGGATATTCTTGACCCGGCGATTCTGCGTCCGGGACGTTTTGACAGGAAAATTACTGTTTCTTCGCCTGATGTGGGCGGACGTGAGGAAATCCTGAATGTACATGCAAAGAACAAACCACTGTCTGAGGACGTGAATTTAAAGCAGGTTGCACAGACTACAGCAGGATTTACAGGCGCAGATCTTGAGAATCTTTTAAATGAATCTGCAATTCATGCAGCAAAAGAGAACAGGGCATATATTCAGCAGGCGGATATCAAGAAAGCATTTATCAAGGTCGGCATTGGTGCGGAGAAGAAGAGCCGTATCATATCAGATAAAGAAAAGAAAATCACAGCGTACCATGAGGCAGGTCATGCAATATTGTTCCATGTGCTTCCTGATGTCGGACCAGTTTACACTGTGTCCATTATACCGACAGGACTTGGCGCAGCTGGTTATACCATGCCGCTTCCGGAGCGGGATGAGATGTTCAACACCAAGGGCAGAATGCTGCAGGACATCATGGTGTCACTCGGCGGACGTATCGCTGAGGAAATTATTTTTGATGATGTGACCACAGGCGCTTCGAGCGATATCAAGAAAGCGACCAAGGTAGCAAGGGCAATGGTGACAAAATATGGATTTTCCGATAATATTGGTGTGATTAACTATGATGAGGACGACAATGAAGTCTTTATCGGACGCGATTTGGCACACCCGAGAAGCCATTCTGAGACGGTTGCGGGGCAGATTGATATAGAAGTGAAAGCGATTGTGGACGACTGCTATAAGAAAGCGAAGGAGATTATCCACGAGCATGAAAAGATACTTCACGCCTGTGCGGAACTTCTGCTTGAGAAGGAGAAGATTGGCAGGGAGGAATTTGAGGCACTATTTGAGGCATAAAGAGTTAGGAGCCGCCTGGCATAACAAATGCAGGTGGCTGCTTTATTGTCAGAATGGAGGATTATATAAAATTAAGCTAAAACACACAAAAATAAATGGATTTTTTTGTAAATATTGTGGGAATTTTGTATGGAATTTTCGGGTAATTCTGCTATAATAATTATCTATAGCCCAATAAATTATATAGTTTTAACTATACGCAGATAAGTGTTTTCAGGAACATTTGATTGCGGGGGCTCAATAAATTATATAGTTTTAACTATACCCCATAGAATAGAAATACCTTCTCTGAAAGAGACAGCATGTAACGGCTGTCTTTTTTCTTGGCACAAATAACAAGGTTGACAGTATTACTGTGACGGATCTTACATGTTGCAGAACAGCAGCGCTGTTTGCTGCGGATTATAAGAGGGAAGTGCGGCGGTGTATTCTGTGATGGAGAGGCAAGTTGGGCTCTAAAGTTCCAAATATTGAAATTAATGCCCGCTGAGGCGGGCATGGAGGTGCAGATATGTGAACTTCCGGTTCACTGTTGTTTTGAGGAGGAATGACATATGTTTCAAGGAAAAAGACCTGCTTTCAGTATGATGGCGGTGTATCTGCTGCTGTTTTTTACAGGATGTGCAGATACGGAGGAAAGTGTATATGGTTCGGGAATAAGAACCGAGGAGATTATAGAAAGTATTCAGATGGATGCAGTGTCAGATACGTCTGGTTCTGAAAGCAGAGCTGTGGTGGAAGGGGAACAAGAGCTAGAACCTGCTTTGAGTGAAAGCACGACTGTGCGGAGTACTATGTGGGGGAGGCGAAAAAAATCAGTGTGCCTTGTATCTGGTGGGACAACGGACTGTTTCAGGGGGACGCAGAACGCTTCGGACTTTTTGACAGGCATACGGGCGCATGCAGATATCCCGACCTTCTTGCCGCACTGTTGAGGGGAGCAGAATAAATTAAAATGAATAAAAATATCCTTTTTTCCAATACTATTGATGTTGATAACAAATCAGTATTTATTTGGAACGGAGGATGTATATGATTTTAACGGAAAAAGAGACAGCAGCAGTAAAAGATTTGCAGCAGCAGGAAAAGACCTGTATTGAGAAGTACCAGCGTTATTCATGCGAGGCAAAGGACACAGTTCTGAAGGATTTATTCAAAACACTGCAGGACAAGGAGCAGCAGCATTTCGATTCTTTGCAGCAGGTGCTTGGCGGAAAAGTCCCTTCCTGCAACTGCAATGATTCTGACGGTAAAAATTACAAGCCGACAGCAACATATGATAAGATGAGTGACTCGGCGGACAAAAAGTCGGACAATTTTCTTGCAACAGACTGTATTGTATCAGAGAAACTTGCTTCCTCAGAGTACAATACTGATGTATTCTGCTTTAAGGATTCAGACATGAGAAAGCTTCTTGCAGACATTCAGATTGAGGAGCAGAATCATGCAGAAATGCTGTTTAAGTATAAGACAGTAAACGGAATGGCATAAACGGAATGGTTTTTAAAAGGCATGGCGCAGGCTGTGCCTTTTTTGTGCAGATATTTGCACAATATTCAGTCGGTGTAAGACATTTCCATTTATGCCTTTGATCCCTACGCCTTCTTCGTTTGGCACAAATCGCCCACAAACTGTGACGCATACCTGGAAGAAAGCACAAAGTGTGCAATATCTATATTACAGGGTTGAAAAATATAAATAATTACCAAAAATTTCTTTTTTTATAAAATATAGGTTTCAAAAAATTCAGAACTGTAATATAATATAATCACCAATAAGCGAAAGTGTACAAAAATGCACAAATAAATTAGATTTTTATAGGATAAAATAGATAAAAATCGTATAAGCAAAGTTGTATTAGAATAATTATAGTTAAGAAAGAGTGAAGGAAGGGAATTTCATGAGGGTTAAGGCATTATCAATTATACTTTGCAGCTGTCTTCTGGCCGGAAGCATACCACATGTCAGTTACGGTGCAGAGAAGACGGCAATAATAGAACATATGCAGGATGATGCAGATAACTGCATAACACAGAGTGAAGGTATAAGTCTGCAAAGTGAAGGGGACGCGCAGGAGGAAGTTCAGGAAGAACCCGAACCAGAGCCGGAACCCGAACCAGAACCGGAACCGGAACCCGAACCAGAGCCGCCATCCAGTGAAGCGCCCCCGGCAACGGAAGAAGCGCCATCCAGTGAAGCGCCGTCATCGAGTGAGGAGTCTTCAACAAGTGTAGAATCATCTTCAGGAGAGGAGTCTTCGACACCAGAGGAATCATCAAGCCAGGAAACTTCGACAACGGAGGAATCATCATCGGGTGTGGAGTCCTCGACAACGGAGGAATCGTCATCGAGTGAGGAGTCCTCGACAACGGAGGAATCATCATCCAGTGAGGAAACCTCTACGGTTGAGGAGTCATCCAGGCTGGAATTTGTAGAGATTGAGGAGACGACAGAGACTGAGGAAGAAACGACTGAGACGGAAACAGAGACTGAGACAGAAACCACCGAGGAGGAGACAACGGAGGAGGAGACGCTGCCGGAAAATACATCAGAATTGAAATATGCGTCTGTGGAAGAAATTTTGCTCAAATCCAACGATAGTAAATGGTATCAGTTTACAGTGCCGGAATCTGGCTATTATAATTTTTTTGTAAGTGGCAGCAGTACGAGTGACATTTCGTTGATTGTGTATGATGTGCGCAAGGACGGTAAGGCGTTAAAGAGCCATGCTTTTCGCAATAACGTGCGCTATGCAATAATGTATCTGGAAAAGGATCAGGTTGTTTATCCAATGCTGAAACTTGCAGAGAATGGTTCAGTAGTGGGTAAAACAGTTCAGTTTGGCGCAAAACGTGTGAATATGGCCTCTGTGACAGCAGCTGACGGCGGATATGCAGCGAGTACAGGTAGTTTTGCGGCATCTATTGGCTGGAAGGCAGCAAGCAGGACACTGTCCATGGATATGACGCTGTCTTCTAAAAACGGAAAAAGCCTGAAAGACAGTTATATTTGGCAGATCAAGTACGGGAACAGTGAGCTTGGGTATCAGTATATCGAGGAACAGATAACACCTGACACGAAAGCGGAGAAAAATATCAATGCTCTTGATGCAGGTGTGGAATATAATTTTTCCATGTATCTGCTCAATGCCGACACATATGCGCTTGAGGCGGTGCTGGTGCCGGAGGGCAGTGCAATCAAGATGCAGACCGGAAGTTCGAGGGATAATATTATCTTCAGAGGAAAAAGTGCAGGATATGACAGTATATCCCTTGAGTTCGAAGCTGTTGAGCCGATAGCAAAATACAGTTATGGTCCGCTTGCAGCGTATGAGGATGAGATTACAGTACAAAAATATATAACGGGCGTATCAGGCATTACTGTTTCCGGACTTGAACCGGCAACGACATATTATTTTGAGTTTTACAACAGCAGTGGAGTTGTGTTTGGCTATACTACAGTTGATACCAAAGAATATCCGGCTAAGGTAAGCTACAGCGCCAAGGCGTCCGGATCGGACAGCATTCTGTTAAAGGCAACTATTTCTTCGTTTACGGGGAGGATTCCGGAATATTTTAATCTGTGTTATGAGGTTGCCGATGAAGCCGGAAAAATGATTATATCTGGTATGGAAAAAACGCCGGCAAAGGGGAGCGAACGGTGGACAATTGAGACACAGGTATCTGACTTAGAACATAGTACGCCATATAGTGTCACCATGTGGATTAATGAGCCAGGGTATTCCGCGCACTTTAAGGAAAAAACGCTTAATGTAAAGACCAGGCCCGCACCGTTTCCTGAGGAATCCCTGACGGCAGATATCTGTCAGAACGCTAAAAATCCGACAAAGGCAGACTACACAGTTCAGATCGCAGGCTACACAGAAGATGTAACGGGAAAATTAAGATATCGTATGAGAAATTCGCTTGGCGAATATGAGGTAAGGGCACTAAATATAAAAGATGGTGCTACCAAAGGTTCCGTCACAAATCTGCAGGAAGGCGCTGAGTATGAATATGAGGTCAGGATTGCCGGCGTTGTGAAGCGGGGAACTTTTAAAATGGGGGAGGCGCACATTAATCCGGAGATGGCGGACGACACAGGTGCATACGATTCCATTCTTACATACAGGTTAAACACAGCGGAGCTGGTACCGGGGGCTGCGTACAGTGCAAAGCTATATTATTATAATGACGAGACAAAACTTTATGCTGAAGCAGCCAGTAAGCTTCCATTGACCGAGACGGAAAATTATGCACTGTCAGTGCAGGCAGCGGATTATCTGGCACTGTCGCCACAGACGCAGTATGGATTTAAATGGGAGCTCTATGCAGGAACAACACTTGTCAATACGCAGTATCAGCTGGTCAGCACCATGCAGTCCAAGGTGGCCGTTGAGCTGACTGCCAATATGGCAGACTATGTGACCTACAATATCAGTCTTGACGGGCGGATCGAAAACATCAAAAGGGATATAACGCTGTTTTCGTATATATGCGAGGAAGGCGGAGAGTACAGAAAGGAGGGCGCAAGCTTTAACCTGTATGCATCAAAGGCATATAAGGCTGGCGGACGTACACTGACAGGCCTTGTCGATGAAAAGAATTACACGGTTTCTTTCCGTGATATCAAGGGAAAAGAGTACGGAAGCTACACTTTTACTTTTGAGGCAAAGATAGACGGTGTGCGCGTGAGTGTCGGAAACCAGATTGCGGGCGCACATAATCTTACGATACAGACACAGATTGAAGGCGAAGTGGCGCCAGAGTCATACCTGATACTGTTTTTCAAGGAAAAAGACCAGGAAGACTGGGACATCAGAAGCGTACAGCTTGAAGCCGATCAGACAGAATGTAATTTTGAGCTTACAAGCTATCTTGGCGATGACGTAAATGCAGATACAATATATGAGTATGTATCGGGCATCAGCAGAGAGAAATATCCGCCGGTTACGGCGGCACTTGAGGGTGTGTGCTCTGGGGAGCTGCTGACACAGACCGATGGCAGGAATCTCACAAATGTGAGTGCGGGGAGCGGATATTCCTATATATCAATCAAGGCAATGCTCACAAACAATCCGATAAATACGAGTTCCTATATCTATGTATTTTATCGGGAAAAAGGGCAGGAGGAGTGGATAAAGAGTAAAAAGAGCTTTATTATCAGTAGCACAACAGGCGGTATGCTGACCTTTATCAATGATCTTAAGCCGGGAACAGAGTACGAGTACACGGTTGCAGTCACTGATATCAGCTATGACGCATCGCTAAGCGATATTGAGGAGGACAGACAGGTAGCGGGAACTGTCATGACAAAGAGTGACGAGTTTGCCTTGGACATTACCGAATCAGAAGATGTGTTTGTCCTGAAAGCTGACACCAGCGCACAGGCAAAGAACCTAAAGGCTGTTTTGACTCTTGACGACGGACAGACGAAAGAAGTTATGCTGTCGAAAAGCAAGGACTACAGCAGCACTGTATCCTTTGACGACTTGCCTGCTGAAAGGGAATATACAGTGGCAAAAGCAGAACTGAAGGTAATGGAGACCATTACAGGAAAATGCAGCTATGTGACTGTTGCGTCCTTTGAGCCTGCGTATCAGCTTGCCCTAAATAAGTGAAACAGAGTTGCGCAGGACATACATAAAAACTGCATAATTACAGATGATAGTCACAAAGAGTTTTAAAAATGAAGTGTAAAATTTGAAGACTCTGGCAAGAACGGGGGATTTATATGAATTTCTTGACAAGAAGTGACTATCAAAGGGTTATTTTGTATATTTTGACGTCAGTGGCGGTTTTGCTGGCAATAAAGTATCTTCTCCCCTATTTTCTCCCGCTTCTGGTCGCGCTGCTGATTGTGGTACCGTTGCAGCGTTTTTGCCGGGGGCGGAAGAATACAGGGCAGAAAGGTTTTATGGCAGGCGGTATTCTGTTTGCCATTATTCTTGTCGTGGCGCTGATTATTGTGGGTCTTGGGACATTTCTGCTCAGCAAGGCAAAAATGTTTGTTCGTGACGCCGATTTTTGGACAGACAGTGTATCGCAGATGATAACTAGTCTGAGTGCAGGGATCGAAAATTTTTTCCAGATACAGGAAGGGATTGTTGAACAGTGGATATCAGAGCGGCTTACAGAGCTTGGAGGATGCATCGCAAAGTCAGGCGACGGACTGCTTACGGGCAGCCTGCGTTATCTGTCGGTGGCGGGGCGAATTGGCACATTCGTGGTGGTAAGCTTTATTTGTGTGGTTCTGTTTGCAAGGGAAGTAGAAGGCTGGCAGCAGGGGCTTCTGTATCTGGCTGCAATCGAGCCGGCAATTGACCATATTTTGTCAATTATCCTGCGCATTGGAAAAAAGCTCGGAAATATGGTAAAAACTTATCTAAAAACACAGACAATTATTCTGATATGTATCAGCATTACGGCAATTATCGGGCTGTATCTTGGCGGTACGTCGGAAGCATGGTTTTATGGTGTTCTTGCGGGATTCATGGACTTTCTTCCCTTTATTGGGACAGGAATTGTGTTGATTCCCATCGGTGTCGTAAGCTTTTTGAAAGGCAGGGTAGTCAGTGGCGTTATCATTCTGCTGACATATCTTGCCTGTGTCATTATCAGAGAGTTCCTAGAGCCAAGACTCCTGGGGAACGGTCTGAAGTTCTCTCCGGTAGCCATTTTGATATCGGTGTATGCCGGTGTCATATACTATGGGCTTGGCGGAGTGATATTAGGACCCGTGACACTGCTCATACTAGTGGAGCTAGGACGGGAAATTTTTATGTCGCATCATTCTTGACGGCATCTCCTTATAGCCATCTGAGGGCATCCTCAATCTGGGGTGCCCTTCTTTCATATACAGCAATTATTTTTGCAATTTCGTTGGTGCTGATTTGTTTTTTGTGCTCCGCGTAAAGTGCAAGAAACAAGCGCAGCATAGCAGTCTTGGCAACACCGAAAACAAGGTGCTTCGAGAAGCTGTAATCCTCAAAAATATCAAGAAAATTTGTAAACAAATAATATTCATAATACCGATTCAGGAGATTGTTCAGATTCGGTATTTTTTGTTCCAGGTTTTTCGTCAGGGCGTGAAGCTTCTGGTTGGAGGAAGCTGGATTTATCCGGCTTAGTATGCCGAACCTGCGGATATATTTTTGGCATAGCCTGTATAAAAAAGGCGACAGGGTTCTAAGGCTTGGGTGGTAGAATCCGTTAAAAAATAACTTGTTCATCCTTTCGATGCCTATTGCATAATATTCTGATGACTGGTATGCTGAGGGGCTGGGAAGCGGAGTCTTGTCAAGGCAGGCATTCTGCGCGTCGCGTCCATAATCCAGTATTGCCATGCTGTCAAAACGCATGCCGTTTCTGACAAGCGCGGCAAGCTCGTCCCTTGATTGCAGCAGATAGTCCAGAAATTCCTTGTCATCGTTTGTTGTGTTGACTGCATAGCTGGGGCTGCCTTCACACACAGCAAATTCAAATGGTTTTTCTTCATCGACAGATACTAGAAAAAGTCTTGCTGCTTCCGGGCATGCAAGGTAAAGAGTCTCTTCACAGAAAAAATCAAGATTGTAGAGCTGCCTTGGAAACTGTACGCATACAGCAGGCATGTATTCTGCTCCATGTTTTTTCTGCATGCTGCACAGACGGTCAATACCCCAGAACGGACAGCCGCGGAATGTGCTGCGGAAAGCGACAATATCGTCTTTCTTCTCAATGGAGCACCGCAGCAGTGTGCCAAAGAGCCCTTTTTCGTGCAGGTATTTCAAATACATATCGCGTTCAATCGGAACCTTCCAGCCGCGGCAGCAGCTTGCGGAGCATTCGGAGCCAGTGCATTTAAATTCATTTAATATAGATATCCGTTTCATTTGCATGGGGATGTTACCTCTTAATTCACTCATTATATGAAAAAAATTTTATAAGAATATGATAAAATGTGCAAGTAGGAAATAATAATTGTTGATTTTGCATGAATTTTTAGGTATAATTTTATTATGCATTGTTGAATATTGGTAGCGGTTAAGCCATTGCCAATGATGCAGCATATTGATTGAGAAATAGGAGTTATTACGTTACAATGCGTTACATTAAAATTATTGATGCCAGACCAGGTATGTGCCTTGCATACAATATGTATGACGCCGATGGACATACGCTGATATGTAGTGGAAGTATTTTGTCCGAGTTTTATATCAAAAGGCTCAGCGAATATGGATTTGATGGCGTGTATATCAATGACGAGCTGTCGGAGGACATTAAAATAGAGCCGATTATCAGCCCTGAGCTTCGCACAGAGGGTCTGCTTAATGTGCGCAACAGTGATGTTGACGGCTGTAAGAGTGTGGCGAAAAAAATTGTGGATCAGATACTGAATAAAGGGACGCTTGTCCTTGATCTGACAGATCTTAGATGTTTTGATGGATATACCTATGCCCACTCGGTCAATGTGGCGGTCATCTCCTGTATTATCGGATTTGGATTAAAGATGAACGAGGAGTCGCTGGAACAGCTTGTCATGGCAGGACTGCTTCATGACCTGGGGAAACTTGTGATTCCGCCTGAAATTCTCAACAAGCCTGCCAAACTGACCAACGAAGAATATGAAATCATGAAAGGACATTCCAGGCTTTCCTATGAAATTATAAAAGAACGGTGGGATATTTCGGCGCAGGTGAAGGCGGCAGTGCTCTATCACCATGAGAATGTGGATGGCAGCGGATACCCTGCCGGCATTGAGGGCGACAACATGACTATTTTTACCAAAATTCTGCATGTGGCTGATGTATATGATGCACTCGTGTCGAAGCGCCCATATAAAAATCCATATTCGCCATATGAAGCGTGTGAATTTATGATGGGAGCAGGCGGCATCATGTTTGACACGAAGGTTGTCGAGGCGCTGTTGCTGTATGTGCCATTTTACCCAAAGGGAACACTGGTGAGACTGTCGGACGGCAGGGAGGGCATTATTGTGGAGAATACAGGGAGCAGGAACCTAAGACCGCTGCTGCGCCTCCTGGATGGTTCCATGATCGATATGCAGGAACAAAAAAACTATAACCTTACGATTTTACATAGTGCGAATGAGGATGTAATGGATCCATGCGTGGAGGAAGCGGAACGCCGCAAGATGCTTACCCCGTTTAAAAAGTACCGTGTTATGATCATTGATGACATGCTTATCAATCTTCAGTCATTCAGGGGATTTTTGCAGAATGCGTATGACCTTAGCCTGTTGACGTCCATGGGGCAGGCGTTGCTGCATCTGAAACGTCAGACGGAGCCAGACTTGATTATACTGGATATGGACATGCCGGATATGAATGGACTGGATGCCTTTGCGAGAATAAGGGACATTATAGGGGATGGCGCGCCTGTGCTGTTCGTTTTTGATAATTATGACAAGAGTGTCATTACACGGTGCAGAAAAGCGGGAGCGTCCGGTTATATTGTGCGGCCATATAAGCCTACTTTTGTGAAAGCCGAGATTAAGCGCATCCTTTCTGGAAGAAAAATTGCGGAATAAATTGGGAAAACGCTTGACTTTACCAATTAAAGAAAATATAATAAATAAGTTGTTTTTAAGCGCATGCTTTTACGCATGCGCTTTTATGTGCACGGGCTGCGCGCGGATAAGAGTAAAAGCAATTCTCTATTTGTTTGAACAGTCATCCGGAGAGAAATGGTCAGAAAAGATGGCGCGTGCATGGCAGGAAAGAGGAAAACGGCTTACTGATACATGGTGGTACAGATACAGAAAGGAATTATATGGAAACTTTAAAATTTAACGAACTGAACTTAAGCCCTGAAATACTCCGGGGAGTAAAGGAAATGGGCTTTGAGGAGGCATCTCCGATACAGAGCAAGGCAATCCCCATTGCCATGACTGGATCAGACATTATCGGTCAGGCGCAGACTGGTACGGGAAAGACGGCAGCATTTGGGATCCCGGTACTGGAAAAAGCGAAGAAAGAAATCAAACACCCGCAGACGCTGATTCTATGTCCGACCAGGGAGCTTGCGGTACAGGCGGCGGAGGAAATACGCAGGCTTGCAAAGTATATGCATGGGATCAAGGTTCTTCCAATTTATGGCGGACAGGATATTAACAAGCAGATTCGTGCACTGAAGGGGACACAGATTATCATAGGAACACCGGGGCGTGTAATGGATCATCTGCGCCGCAAGACGATTCGCTGTGACCATGTAGATACGATTGTTCTCGACGAGGCGGACGAGATGCTCAATATGGGATTTCGTGAGGATATAGAGACGGTTTTGGAGTACATACCAAACAAGGATAGACAGACGATTCTTTTCTCTGCTACCATGCCGCAGCCGATTCTGGATATCACAAGGAATTACCAGAAGCCGGATGCGAAGATGATAAAAGTGGTCAAAAAAGAGCTTACGGTTCCGAAGATTGAGCAGTATTATCTTGATGTAAAGCGTAAGGACAAGGTAGAGGTGCTCTGCCGCCTGCTTGACTATTATGAGCCGAAGCTTTCTCTGGTGTTCTGCAATACGAAAAAGATGGTAGATGACCTGACGGAGGTATTAAAAGGAAGGGGATATTTCGCGGAGGGGCTTCACGGCGATATGAGCCAGGCGCAGCGTGACCGTGTCATGAAAAGTTTTCGGAGCGGAAAGACAGATATCCTGATCGCGACAGATGTTGCTGCCCGTGGGATTGATGTTGACGACGTGGAGGCAGTGTTTAACTATGATATTCCGCAGGACGACGAGTATTATGTGCACCGCATCGGGCGTACAGGACGTGCAGGACGTACAGGACGCTCTTTTACCTTTGTAAAGGGAAAGGAGGTCTATAAGTTAAAGGATATCATGCGTTACTGCAAGACAAAGATTTATGCGATGCCTGTACCGTCGCTCAATGATGTGAACCAGATTAAGATTGAGAAGGTCATGGACAAAATCGGAAACGTGATTGAGGAGGAAGATCTTACCGCCATGATTAACACCATTGAGAAGCAGATTAACGAGTCGGATTATACGGCAATGGATATTGCTGCAGCATTCCTGAAGATGTACATGGGACAGGTAAATGAGGGAAGTGGAACCAACGTGGAGTATGCGTTTGACAATACCGGAGCTGAGGAGGAAGGGATGGTTCGCCTGTTTATCAATATTGGAAAGGCACAGAAGGTGAAGGCAAAGGACATCCTGGGTGCCATAGCGGGTGAGGCGAATATTCCCGGAAAGCTTGTCGGCGCGATAGATCTTTATGACAAGTATACCTTTGTGGAGGTGCCAAAGGAAAACGCGGCGGACGTTCTTGCGGCAATGAAAAACGTGAAGATTAAAGGTAAGACCATCAATATTGAGCCAGCAAATGCGAAATAAGGATTATATGAAAACGGGTGATTTATATTGCCCGTTTTTATTGATAGCGCTGTAACAATTCAAAGCTAGGTACTGTGGCTTGATTTATCTTAACCTCGGCGCTGTTTTTACAGGACTTAGCAGTAAATGCTAAGTCCTGTGTGAGCAGTAATCCTTGCTGCGGCATTGCCCTTTACCACAGTGCATTTATGTATTGCGGGCAGAAGTGCAAAAGGATATAATAGATGGAGAGGAGCGTGATAAAATGGAAACATGCAAGAGAGAGATACTTTTTACGACAGAGGATATCAAGGCACTTCCCGAGAGAGCGCGGGCAGAGCTGATTGACGGAAGGATTTATTATATGGTATCACTGGGCAGAGTGCGCCAGCGGATGCTCGGATATTTGTAGGAGGAGATTCCTATGAACTATATTATTCACTATGATGTTGCGGCGTTTGTCATTACGCTTGCGATTACGCTGCATTTTTTCTACAAAAAAAGTATAGATACTTATCAGACGAAATTGTTCTCACTTCTGATAGGGCTTGAACTAGTTTCATCCGCGCTGGATTTAATAACCATGTATACGATTGGGCATCCACAGGTGCTCTCGAAATCCGTGCATTATCTGTTAAATGGCGTTTATCTCCTGACTTTTAACGCTACTTCTGCGGTTTATTTTGCCTATATTGTAAATTCGGTAAAGAAAAAGAGAAAGATGAAACTGCCCGAAAAAGTACTGATTCTGGCGCCGTTCTGCATTGATGTGCTGATGACAGCAACAACACCTTTTACCGGACTGATTTTTACGATAACAGAGGCAAATGAATATGTGCATGGCGCGCTGTTTTTCATATTATATGGAAATGCTATGCTCTATGTGCTGGCTTCACAGGTGTATTCTGTTATTTATCGGAGCATTTTTACAAGAGGACAGCAGGTTGTTGTGTATACATACACAATATCAAGCTTTGCGGTTCTGATTGTGCAGATGATATTCCCGAATCTGATGATTGCACAGTTTGCGGTGAGTATAGCGGTGCTGCTGATTTATCTGTCGCTGGAAAATCCACAGGATTATTCGGAAAGAGGGCTTGGCACTTATAACAGGCTGGCTTTTGAGAAGATATTGACGGAAAATATTGAAAGTGAAAAGCATTTCAAGGTGTTTGCAGTAGAACTGTCCGGCATGCAGTATATCAGTGAGACAATCGGCACAGAGAGCGCGAACAGAGTATTAAAACAGTTTGCGGAATGCATTACAGAAGCAGCGGGAGGAAGGAAGGTATTTTACTTATCAGGAAATCGTTTTGCAATTTTATCTGATAGCAGAAGGGAATTGTGGGGAGGCGTGATTATGGGCATACG
Source organism: Lachnospiraceae bacterium (assembly GCA_029068555.1). Classification (GTDB taxonomy): domain Bacteria; phylum Bacillota; class Clostridia; order Lachnospirales; family Lachnospiraceae; genus COE1. The sequence continues at coordinate 3,940 of JAIECJ010000095.1, read as the reverse complement.
TGACCGCTGCGAGCAGCCGTTTTACTCGGATTCCGTCGCGCTCACACTTACTCCGCGAATCTGTCTGATTGATTATCCTGAGGATGCGGTGCGTCTGGCGGATATCGAAGCCTTGATAAATATCTGCCTTGAGGAAGCTGCGGTGCGTTCTGACGAAGAGGTTATTTATGCGAACGTTGATATGCTTGAGAAGCACAGGCGCGAAGGAAGGATCATACAGATTATGAAGCAGGCTTTGCAGGATAACCAGTTTGCTGTATACTACCAGCCTATTTTCTCGGTGGAAAAACAGCGCTTTACCTCTGCGGAAGCACTAATTCGTCTACAGAATGACGAGCTCGGCTTCATCAGCCCTGAGGAGTTTATACCACTTGCGGAGAAAAACGGGCTGATTCTTGAGATTGGGGAGTTTGTGTTCCGCGAGGTGTGCAGGTTTATTGTGGAGAAAAAGCTTCTCGCGAGAGGAATCGAGTACGTTGAAGTGAATCTGTCAGTAGTCCAGTGTATGCAGGAATCTCTATATGAGGATCTGCTGAGTGTCATGGATGAGTATCGTCTGCCATATCCATGCATCAATCTGGAGATTACCGAGACAGCGGCAGTGATGTCCCATGAGACATTGATGAAGAATATGAACAAACTGATTGAGAGCGGCGTGAACTTTTCACTGGACGATTATGGGACAGGCTTTTCCAACACGACATTTGTAATCAAATATCCGTTCCGCATTGTGAAAATTGATAAGTCCATGGTGTGGTCGGCAATGGAGGATGAAAAGGCGATGTATGCCCTGAAATATACGATGGCGATGGTCAAGGCGATGGGAATGGAACTCGTGGCGGAGGGAGTAGAGAACGAGGATCATATCCGGCTTCTGACAGAGCTTGGCTGTGACTTTTTCCAGGGTTATTATTATTCCAAGCCGGTGAATGGGGAATTGTTTTTGGAAAGAATACAACAGTGAAAAACGAGCGGCGCGAACCAGCTCGTTTTTCGTTAACAGTTCCTTGCTATTCTGATAGCATTGTGCTGAGCTCTCTGATGTCGTTTTCATTCATATAGAACGAAACGTCAGAGAATTCGGCATAAGTCAGTGTGCCGCCATTCTGAATGTAGTCAGTCAGACATTCTTTAATCTGGTCACTGTCCATATAGAAAAGATTATCTTTCAAGGTGTCATAAAAAGATTCCGGAGGAAGCTGTATGAGCAGACTGGACATGTATTTTTCGTCAATGTAGGGCATCACTGCGGAGACAGCTTCGGCGTCAAGCGGCTTCTGATATCCGTCCTCAATTGCTTCCACAAGGAATTTACTAGACAGTTTTGTATCGGAGTAGATGAAAAAATCACAAAGCTCGTCGCTGGTAAACGGAACGCGTGAAATCAACAGCACATTGAAAATGTCACTTACGTCCTTTTTGTCAGAAAACATATAGAGGGCGTCCAGGACTCTGTCTTTTTCAACCGGTTCGCCTGTTTTTATTGAATCACTCAGCTGTGCGATATATTCCTCATCTTCGGTAAAATACACTTTTTCAAAATCAGATATTTTTATGTCGGAATAATTGAGTGCAAGTTTTTTGAGTTTTGCGCCCTGTCCTACCATTTTTATTACGTTTCTGCCTTCTTTCATAGTGATGGCCTGCTTCGATTCGGATCCAGTATCATTAATCGTGGAGACATTTCCGTCCGGCGAGATGTATACAATTTTAAATTTTCCTTCGACAACATCAAAGGATGATGTGATGTCAACCTCAATGTCTTTGTCTGCATATGCGATAAGGACAGTGTCCGACCCATATAAGACCATTCTGGAAGCAGTGAGATTCTGTCCGCCGAAATAATTATAGGCACCCCAGTTGTCGCAGACATCATTTCCGGCAATCAGTGAGTCGTCATCATAAACATTCCATGCGTCGCCGTACTTGTGTGCCTTTGAAAAATTGGCTAAAAAGGTATCTGATGAAAAATCGTCACTGCTTTGCTGTTCTTTGTGTTCGTTTGTGTCATCCATGGCAATCCAGATACTGCTGCATGCGGAGAGCAGGAGCATCATTATAAGGACGCATGTAGAGAACGCCACTCGGAAACGTGTTCTTTTTGTGCGTCTTAGGATGTTGTCGAGACGTTTCTTCAGATCTTTTTTATTTTCTAGTAAAGTAGTGGAAAATGCACTATTTTTGCATTCAATATTTCGTGCCGCAGTGTCCAAAAGAATGTTGCCGTACATCTGTCTTCCGGCATCTGTCAGATGCGCAAGGATCGCCTCATCACATGACAGCTCGCAGTCACGGTTAATCTGTCTGCCAAACCAGTAAAGCAGCGGATTAAACCAGTGTATGCAGAGCAGGAGCTGATAAGTCCACTTGTACAGCAAATCCCTTCTTGCCACATGAATCAGCTCATGGTGCAGCATCAGCTGGAATTGTGTCAGATTCTGCCCGCTGCTGCTATCTTCACAAAATATTTCACAGATAATACCTTTGGGAATCATAATCACCGGATTCCACAGCCCGATGGTGAGTGGACCAGAAACAAAACCACTTTCATAAATGGCAGGAACTTTCTGTATGCCAAGCCTTAAACAGAATGCATTTTCTAAAAGTGTAATGCGATGATCCGTAATGCGGATTCGGTCTCTTTTAATTTGTGATTGAAACAGGTGATAATGGAACAGCTTGATAAAAAGGACAGCCAATACACCAAAAAGCCATAAGTATGCCATGATTGTCAAAAAAATTGTGACAGAAAAAATTGAGTCAGATGGCTTTGCGTCAGCAGTATTTTTAGTGAGGTGCGTATTCTGGGAATGCGCTGCATCAGCTGACGGCTGCGTGTTGCTGATGCCGGATGCCGATTTGCCGCCAATATTTTTAAGCTGAGTCAATGCTGGCAGGGATGGCGTGACGTGTGCCGCTGGATTTCCTAAAGCATCTGATGTTGACTCTGGGTAGGCGTATGCAGCGGGCTGCATCTGCTGAATGTCCGCACGGAAATTCAGCGCGTGCGGAAAAGCTGTATTAAAGTGAAGCGGAAGTGCCAGACGGACAAGCACTAGCAGCCAGATATAATAATTCCATTTTTTAGAAAAATATTTTTCGGTGAAAGGGTGGATGACTATGAGAGACAGACCGATCAAAGCTGCAGTTAAGGACATTGACAGCACCCCCATAAAAAGTTGTGTTATGATAAGATCTTTCATGACGGATTCCCTCCTTTTTGGCAATAGTGGTTTAAAGATTCTGGTTAAAGTAATCCCGCAGATCTTCAATGTCTTTCTTGGTCAGAGCGTCACTGTCGACCAGCGCGGCGGCGAGATTTTTGGAGCTTCCCTTAAAAAATTTATCCACAAAACTTTTGGTTTCTGCCTGTACATATGCTTCGCGGGCAATGCAGGGACTGTAATAATACACCTCCTGCTTTTGCTGTGTAACTGCCCCTTTTTTTACAAGCCGTTGTATCAGTGTCAGTACGGTTGTGCGCTCCCAGCTTTTGTGTTCATTTAAGGCATTGCGGATTTCTCCTGCGTTAAGGGGGGATTCTGCCGCCCATAGCACTTCGAGTATTTCCAGTTCGGAATCCGATATTGTTATTTTCTTTTCCATATGAAGCCTCCTTTTGCAAAATGGATTATTGTATGTGGTTTTACTTTCTTACATGCTGTACAAAAAGGAAATAAGTGTGACTACTTGTGTAGTCAATATAAGTTTACAACTGTAGACACTAAATGTCAAGAGAAATAACACTAGTAATAAAAGAAAAACTTTGTATTGCAGGTAATACTTGAAGTGATGAGTCCTGTATTATATTAATGAAACGTGCGGCAGTGTCCAAATTACGGCTTCCGATATGAGTGTATTATTGTATACTGATTTTGGCTTTGTGAAAAATGGTAATTTTATGCAATACTAGAGCGTGTTTGAAAAATCATTCCTGCCA
>JAIECJ010000094.1 GCA_029068555.1 Lachnospiraceae bacterium | reverse complement strand
CCTTTTTTCCACAAAACAAAAAAATAAATTTCGTCACTTTTCACAATGAGCTAATATAGGGAGTGAACAGTAACATTTCATTTGCGTCTTATTCATAAAACATATTCGGTTCTCAATCATCATAGTTCATCCGCAATCGCTGCCGAAGATACAAATGTCCCGACAACAGAGAGCACGACTGCCAAAATAATAATCAGCATACCGCCCATCAGAAGTATCATGGCTCCGCCGCCGTCATCGCTGGCACGCTCATCCGATGATGTCTGATCCGCACTCACTGCCGCAGCATTTTCCACTGTTGTGTCCGCCGCCTGTGCCGTATACGCACCAAACGAAAATGCCGCTATAAATGCCCCTACAATCATGGCAAACACCAGCCGTATTATCCTGTGCATTGTTTTGTATGAAATGTTTTGTTTTGTCATTGATTCCACCTTCTCCACTTTTATTTTAGAGCAGTCCCGCGTCATTCCAAGTCTGCTCTTTTCTGCAATGAAACACCTCTGTATAACAGTTTACCATACAATTACAAAAATGTGAATTATTTTCAGTAAATTTCACTGAAAAAATGTAACCGACATGTTACTGTTCACACCTACGCCAAAGTAGTGGGAATCATGCGCCAAAATGCTTGCCTTTTAGCATTTTGTGTGCAAAATCTGTTATAATTCACACCGCAATAACTTATAAGCTGATGAAAACTGGCGTTGGTGTGAATTGTAACACCGACATTACTGTTCACTCCGATCCGCAACATGTAAAAATCATAATTTTTCCAGTGCACCGCCCTTTATCTCGACAAACTGTTCCCCTTCAATACAAATCCACAGGCTCTGCACACAAGGATTGTACACAAAAGAACCATCCGCCGCAAACTGTGCCATTCGGGCAACATCCATATAATCCACAATCTCAATATTGGTGGCATACCAGATATCATCCCTGCCTCCTGCAAGCCGGCAGAAATCTTCAATCACATTCCAGTTGTCATTGTTCGTGAACTCATAGCTATGTCCCCATACATACATCAGATACAGATACTGCTTCTTTGTCAGTTCCACAAACTGCTGTCCCAGCTCCATCAGGTTGTGGTTGTGATGGCAGGTCGCTTTCCACTGTAAAAAATTGTCCGGAAGCAAAAAGCTGTCCGAGTTGCCAACAACTCTGCCATAGCGAATGCCAAGCGCCGGAAGCATATCGCATATTTCCTGTGAATAAGAACCGTTTGGATAGGCGAGGCCGCGCACTGGGTAGCCCATTATCTCCTCAAGTTTTTTCCTGTCCTCTATGATTTCCTGTGCTACGCTTGTCAATGGACAGCGCCCTATCGTCGGGTGCGATACGGTGTGACATGCAACCTCGTGTCCCTTATAGAGCTCCCTGTACTCTGTCTGCGGTATGCGCACCGGGTCTCCTTCCAGCCCGCTGTTTACATTGAATGTGCCTTTGATGCCATATCGGTTAAAGAGTTCTACAAGCCGCCTGTCCTCGTGTTTACCATCATCATAGCTCATAGTGAGTGCCTTGTGCTTTCCACCTGGAAAACACACATAAATTTTCTTAATGTTTGTTTTCATCTTTTGCCGTCTCCTGTTCTTCTCTTACTTCTTTTACATTCTGTTCAAAGTGCGCAACCAGGTTTCTCCCGCTCTCCTCGTCTGAACGCTCAAGCGTGCGGATAAACGCCTCTATCGGTCCGCGTGTCTCACTGTCCGCCATGGCAAGCGAATGCTTCAGACCTGCGACATAGTCCGCCAGACACTCGCTGAACTCAAACGACACCCTTTCGTCGGGAAGCATCGTTATATTCAGTGTATAGGCAACATTCGTCCACTCTACTTTCTGTGTTATGGCACATAGTTCCTTTGCCTTTTTCAGAAAATGCATTCCCTGCTGCGTCCTGTCCAAAATGTCGTCAATCGTAACTCCGAAAAAGTCAAAATCCTCCTGCGCGGCTATACACTCCACTTTTAAATCCGCTTTCTTATGATATTCCATACCGTAACCTCCCTGCAATCGAGCTACGCCGCCTTCATTTGGCCAGTCATCTGTAAGATGATTGAATTTGGATGCCCATGTGCACAAGAAAGCCGCAGCAATCGTTTTCGCATTGCCGCAGCCTCCTCGTTAATTTCCATAATGACAAGAGCTATTCGTCCTCTTCCACTAAATCCGTATGGAACATAAGCAGGAATTCCGCTCCATTTTTGATTGTGAGCTTCATCACAACGCCTTTTCCGTCCACTGATATTTTTGAATTTACCTTTTTCACAGTGTCAAGGTTTAACTGAACCGTTGTAAACATATCATCACTTACCAGGCACATCACTCTGCCGATGACCTTTGCCTCCGAGCAAATCACCGACAATGACATATTCAGTCCGGTTCCATCCGTTACGTCTTCTATGGTTGATAATGCGATCGGTATATTCCTAACGTCCATCAATACTGAAATCAGGCTGTCAGCGTCATTAACGATTAGCAGACGGTTTCGCATTACCTCCAAATAGTTTGTCCAGTTCTGCATTCCATCCATATTTTGGCCTCCTTTGTGTTACTCCCCTTTACCTGAGTTCTTGCAAAATACAAGGCCTATTGTTCGTACTTTTATTATACTTTCTATACAAAAAAGTGTCAACAAATAAAGTGTGTTCTTTTTGTCAGAATATTTTGTTCGTGTTACAATTCACACCAACGCCAGTTTTTATCAGGTATAAGTTATTGAGGTGTGAATTATAACAGATTTCTACACAAATTTAGATATTGCCGGCGTAAACAGTTGCAAAAATTTATTAATATCAAGTGAAAATTCCATTCTTTTTCCCGTAGCAGGATGTATCAGGCACAGCTCGTTTGCCAGCAGCGCCGCATTGTGTACAGACAATTGTCTGGAAAGCTCCTTTGTCTGTGCGGTACCATACCTAGTATCCCCTAAAAGCGGGAATCCGGCATGCGCCATCTGTACCCGAATCTGGTGATGCCTTCCTGTATAAAGCTCAATTGCCAGAAGCGCATACGTTCCTGTACTGCTGCTTTCGAGAAGCTTCCATCGAAGCACCGCCCTCTTTGCCCCATCTGTGTCTTGCGCCACAACCTTTGACAGATTGGTACGTCCGTCCTTTATAAGATAATCCGACAGCTCTCCTTCCTGTGCCTGCGGAATTCCCGCGACAATCGCTACATATTTTTTTGACAGCTGTCCACCCTGCAGATCGGCACTGAGCTTTTTGGCAGTCTTTGTATCTTTTGCAAAAACCAAAAGTCCCTCAACTGGCTGATCCAGTCTGTGGATCACCCCGATATATGGGCTCTCGCCTTTCTTTTTGCGATAGTTTTTCAATTCGGAGACAACGTCTGCCTGACCAATTTTTGCTGTCTCTGTCGCAATTCCTGCAGGTTTGTGAACCACCAGCAGGGTATCATCCTCATACACTATCATTTTATCCATTTTCGTTTATCCTATTCGCGCCCTATCCGTAACGCCTCTGTACTTCTACAGGTAAATTTCTTACCATTTTCCCTATAATTTAAAACGGTAACCAACGCCCCATATCGTCTCAATGTATTGTGGTTTTGATGTGTCGGTCTCGATTTTTTCACGTATTTTCTTGATATGCACCGTTACTGTCGCTATATCGCCTATCGAATCCATGTCCCATATTTCCCTGAAAATTTCTTCCTTGGTAAAGACATGGTTGGGATTTTCTGCCAGAAACGTCAAAAGGTCAAACTCCTTTGTCGTGAAAGTCCGCTCCTCACCGTCCACAAACACACGCCTTGCTGTCTTGTCAATGCGGATTCCCCTGATTTCCACAATGTCATTTTCCTTGGTATGGCTTCCCACCAGACGGTTATAACGTGCCATATGCGCCTTGACACGCGCCACAAGTTCACTTGGGCTAAACGGTTTTGTCAGATAATCATCCGCACCAAGACCAAGCCCGCGGATTTTGTCTATATCGTCCTTTTTCGCTGAAACCATGAGGATTGGTACATCCTTATCCTCTCGAATGCGCTTGCAAATCTCAAATCCGTCAATGCCGGGGAGCATCAGATCCAGTATAATCAGGTCAAAATCCTCTGCAAGCGCTGTCGCAAGCCCCGTATCGCCACTGTTTTCAATCTTTACCTCAAAGTCATTCAGCTCCAGATAGTCCTTCTCAAGCTCCGCAATCGCTTCCTCATCCTCAACAATCAATATTCTGCTCATTTCCGTTCTCCGTCCTTTCCTATTCTATTTCTATAGAACTGCTTGTCACGTTCTTCTGTTCACTTTTGCCTATAACGACTGGTTTATTTACTCTGACACTGTTCTGTCAGATAACGACCTCATCCGTTCTCTCTGTATATTTCCGCAGCACGAAATGCATACAGGTTCCCTCTCCTTGCTTGCTGGTTGCCCACACATAACCGCCATGATCCTCAATAATTTTCTTGACAATGCTCAGTCCGATGCCGCTGCCGCCCTGCAAAGAGTTTCTGGAAGAATCCGTTCTGTAAAACCGCTCGAAAATATTACCAATGTCTTTGGATTCTATTCCTTTTCCGTTATCCTCAATCTCGATTTTAACTGACTCCATTTCATCGAGAATGCGGATGTCAATCACTCCGTTTTCGTGTCCCATGTATTTGACACTGTTGCTGATAATGTTGTTGATAACCTTTTTCAGCTGCTCAGGATCTGCCACGACACACGTGTCTGACGGAACAAAATTGGTGAAATTCAGGTGCATATTTTTGGATTCCAAGTCCAGTCCGACTTCCTCTACACAGTCTGAAAAATAATCGGATACATTTATAATGTGAAAATGGTATGGTATTTTGTTGGAATCAATGCCTGAATATGTCGTCAGCTCATTGATGAGCCGATCCATATCGTTCGCCTTATTGTAGATGGTCTTGATGTACTTATCCATCTTCTCCGGCGTGTCCGCTACACCGTCCATAATGCCCTCCACATATCCCTTTATGGACGTAATCGGTGTCTTGAGGTCATGGGAAATATTGCTGACAAGCTCCTTCGACTTTTTCTCGTTCTGTGCCTTCTCCTCCTCGTTTTCCTTTAGCTGCAGGCGCATCTGCTCATAATTGTCAAAAAGAATCCCAATCTCGTCATCGCGTCTGTATGACATATGGTAATCAAAATCGCCAGTAGATATCCGCTGCATGGCAACACTCAGCTCCTTCAGCGGCTTATAAATATCCCTGTTAAGCCATCCTGTAATGATTGAACTCGTCATAAACAGTATCAGGAGCATGGCAATCACGAGAGCTTCCATCAACCGCCTGTTAATCATCGCGCCGATCATAATGTCTTCTTTTGACAGCTCCCGCAGCACATCTATATTCTCGTAATATCCGAAACCAAAAAATACAATCGCAGCACATCCCAATGGGACTAATATGATTGTAAGGAAAAGAACCATCATTTTGGACTTGAGTTTCATATGCGACCTTTTCTTCATCATAACCTCCATGCAATAGCCAAATTTCTGCAAATTTGTGCCTTTGCACAAATACCTCCATTCCTGCCATTCGCTCCGGTTTCATAATCCGTCTCAGGCACAAATCCGTCGTATAAATTTTATAGAAATAGTATATCATATCCTATTATAAAATATAGTCTTTTGCGACATTATTAATTTTTTTTTAATCAGAAAAAAAGAAAGAAATCTCAGTAAATGCAGCAAAGAGACAAAATAAAATCAAAATTGTCCTTGACAAATTGAAAGAAACTAAATATAATAACAGTAATCATTACTGATATTGATTTTTATTTGCAATACGAATCAGGAAATGATGGAAATGCTGGATTATCCTGTATTTCTGCAACTTGAAACCGATTCAGAAAGGCAGGGTTACATGGCTATGAAATTCAGCCGCCAGAGGGCAGCTATCCTCTCCTTCCTAAAATCCCGAAAGGATCACCCGACTGCTGAATTTGTTTACTCCAATCTAAAAGAAGAGTTTCCGAATATCAGTCTTGGCACTGTCTATCGCAACTTAAACCAGCTTGCAGAGGCAGGCATGATAGCAAAGCATAGGTTCGGGGTTCTCGGTATTGATCATTTTGATTATGATACCAGTCCGCATCAGCATTTTGTATGCAGCTGCTGCAACGCTGTCATCGACTTGCCTGTGGACGGCAAGGATTTTTCATCCATAGATACCGAGGCCGCCAAAGGTTTTGACGGATTGATTCAGGGACACAGGTTATATTTTTGCGGCATCTGCAAAAGCTGCCTTGACCAGGGGGTTATGCAGGACAAGTAAATTATGAAATTAAGCGCACCAAAAATTTTTTTATGCGCTTGTAAAAAATAGGAGGTAATTGAATTATGAAATTTGTATGTGGTGTATGTGGTTATGTTTATGAAGGTGACAGCGCTCCTGAGAGATGTCCGCAGTGTAATGCTCCTGCTGACAAGTTTGTTCAGCAGGCTGGCGAAAAAAGCTGGGCTGCTGAGCATGTTGTAGGTGTAGCGCAGGGAGCCAGCGAGGACATTATGGCAGACTTAAGAGCAAATTTCAACGGTGAGTGTACCGAAGTTGGTATGTATCTTGCGATGGCAAGAGTTGCCCACAGAGAGGGATATCCTGAAATCGGTCTCTACTGGGAGAAGGCTGCATGGGAAGAAGCTGAACATGCTGCAAAGTTTGCTGAACTTTTAGGTGAAGTTGTAACAGATTCCACCAAGAAAAACCTTGAGATGCGTGTAGAGGCAGAGAACGGCGCTACAGCTGGTAAGTTTGACCTTGCAAAACGCGCGAAAGCCGCTAATCTGGATGCAATCCATGACACCGTTCATGAGATGGCCAGAGATGAGGCAAGACACGGCAAAGCATTTGAAGGCCTGTTAAAGAGATACTTTGGGTAAGATTAAGATGCATAATAAAAGGACTGTCAATTGCGGCAGTCCTTTTTATTATGCGCCCCCGGGAAAATATGTAAAAAGGCGGTGCATTTGTATATTACCTTAATTAATTACCGCGCGGTGTCTCAGGAGATAGCTTCCGTCTGTTCTTGGCACTGCTTCCACGCGCATGCTGCATGCGTTTTTGTGTTTCTCCACCAGATAGCGGTCTATATAGCCCTCCTGGCAGTCTCCTTTGTCGTATGCCTTGTAAATGCTGTCCCATAGCTTTTTATCTGTGATAATAAGATCAAATGTTATGACTTCCTCGTCCCTGTCCACCATAGCGCCAAAGCATTCATTAAAGTAGTCGCCTATATTGTCAATATAGTGCTCGTCACCGCCGCCCCTCACTGTCAGTACTGTGATTGACTCTGTATTGGTCGCCGTTGTCTGGTTTGTGGTCTGATTTGTCGTGGTATTCGTTGTTCCTGTATTGGCTGTCGTATTTGTACTCGTTGACGGCTGCGTCGTCGTACCAGTTGATGGTCTGGTCGTATCCGTAGGTGGTGTAACTGACGGATTCACTTCAAGTCCGCTATACCTGTTGCCGTTGCATGGCGGAAGATAGATTGACAAATCTCTCCTTACGTGGTCTGCCGCATAATCCGCATCGGAACAGTTAAAGTAGTCATAGGTGTTCGGATTGGTGTCATCCCACGTGCTGTCCACGTTATAGAAACCGTCATCCAGCTTTACGATATTCCATGCATGGTTTTCGCCAGCATAGCCTGTCACGTAATAGCAGGGGATATCCAGCTGCTGTAACACATACTGCAGTGCCCTTGCATAACCGGCGCATACAGTCCTTCCATACACAAGTGCACTGTAGGCGCTCTGGTTCATCGGTGCATTGGCATCATACTTTACTTTACTGATCAATGTGTCATGCACAATTTTTTCTTTGTCATAGTCGGTATAATTTCCGTATGTCTCATCCGTGATAAGCTTTGCAGCTGCCTCAAACTCAGACTTTGCCGAATCAAGATTATTTGCCGTCACATTGAACACAAGCGTAATATCAGCCACACTGCCCTTCGGGGTATACTGATACTTGTATGCTGTATCAACCCAGAATAATTCAGGGTGGTCGTTTACGACAGATGTAAACGCATTCTTCAAATCATTTGCCGTGATATCTGCTACCGGCGCAAAATGTTTGTTCTGCGCATCTGCATTGGCATAAATCTGCCGGTAAAGAGACTTCTGTGTGTCGTTGAGCATCTCATAATACGGATACATTTCCGCATCAAAGGTCAGGCTGCTTCCTGTCTCACCTTTGCTAAGTTCAGCGGCTATCTCGTCCGCCTTGGTCTGCGTGATCTCTGTGCCTGTCGCCTTGACGGGTATATAACCGGTCAATCCGGCAACCTTTCTGGGGATTTTCAGTTTTTCCTCTGCATTGTCCTCCGCCTGTGCACGCTCTGCCGCCCCGGTATTTTCCGCTGCCGGAAGCTGTCCAAGCGTCACGGTAGTGTTCGCGGTGAGCAGCGTCCTGTCAGGGACAGGAGCTGCTTTCTCCTCTGCGTCAACCGTTATGGCTGCTCCTATTTTTACTGCCAGTTCCGGATTGTAGTGGCATAGCGCAATAAAAAGAAGTATAAGCGCCAATAAGCCACCAAATCCGTACAGTACCTTCTCTACTATACGCATATCAGTAACCTCCTCGATTCCTATACTCCCCCATGAGTTCCTTCATAAACATCCCTGTTCTATATATTTATTTATAGTATGACATAATTTCCGAAATGATATAGCATTTTCAGAAAAATATCAATTCGCTATTATTATAAAGCCTAAACAGCTATTTGTCAATGAAACGAGTGAAAAACTTTTTCACAAAATACTGCTCAAATGTCGCAGGCGTATGTAGGAAAACATCATGGTAAATATATTTTTGAAGCTTTTCCAAAAAAGCCGGCACATACTTTTCACCAGCAAGTATACAGTCATGAATTCTTTTTGCGTCGTTTGGATTTTTTTCCTCGCTGACCACCAGTATTAAAATAACATTTTCTCTTGCAAACTCAATCGGATTATCATATTGAAACGTTCTTAAACAATTCGTGTTTTTCATTTCATATATGATATCTAAAAGCATATGCCAGTTTCCATATGCTTTTTTTGACACGCTGTCTTTTGTTTTATTTAATTTCTGATTTTTAAATTCAATAAAGTACCATTTATTGTCATTGCAAATTACAAACGCATCGTTTGTTGCAATCGAATCCTCGATTTTATTGGAACTGGGAAACCGTATACTCCTATACATTCCCTGTGCAATTTTGTCCATATTGATTACTTCGATATCTTTTCGGCTGCTATCATACAGGTAAACAGATTCCGCATCGCTAAAAGAAGTTTCATGAAGGCAGGCGTTGTACTTCACCGTTTTTCCATACTTGCCAATGTAGGAATCCATCATTGTCTTAAATTCATCAAACTGATTCATGTTCTTCTTCCCACTTCTCTTTTTCTCTTGCCAGCAGCAGACTTGGGTCTACAAGCTGCTTGTATATCTTCTCTGGCGTATCCGTTACCTCCTCAAACCCGCATACACCTTCCGACTCCTCTGACAGATAATAATGGCAAATGTCTTTTCTTCCGTATTTTGCCGCGTAAAAATCCAGTGTTTCCAAAAAGTGGGAACTATGTGTATTAATAATAAAATTGAGGTCAAACTTTTCCTGCAATACAACAATCAGCTCTGCGTATACCATCTGCCATTCCGGGTGAAGGTGTATTTCTGGTTCGTCCAGAACGACTGCATCTTTATCATTTAGGCTTCCATTCATAATCAGTTGTTTGAGAATGGCAAACGATTTGAGTCCCATGGACATTGACCGGATATCTATTCCGCCCTTTCCCTTTTCAGCTCTATATTCATACTTCTGATTATAGACAATTTCCCCTGGTATTACACGGTTCAGCAGCCGGATTACTCCATCAAGCTTTTCCTTATTTATGATCTCATTAATCGCGCGCTCCTCCGCCGATCTTCTTTCACCTGCAAGTTTAGTATACAAATTGTATTCCTGTTCAGAAAGATACCTTCTGGGCATTCTCATCACATCAGAATTATTTAATTTATCAAGAAGCATTGGATTATCCAGATAAACGGATGAACTCACCGGATTATAGCCCAGCGAAAAGTCCAGGCATGTATCATTACGAAATATAATCACATTCTTCCCGCTTTTAATTTGAATTTCCACTTTAGCTTCTGTATCTGACAGTTCCACATTATTAATGTTTCCATTAAACATATCACTGAAATAATTGGATAAAATCACTTTTATAAATACTTCATCCGGAATTGCTTTTATTTCTTCCAGTTCGTCAAGCAACTCCTTTAAAAGTTTTTCATTTTCCATCATCAGGTTATTGGGAAATGCATATTCAATAAGTCTTTCTAAATTATAAACTGATTCATTGTCGGCTTCTGCTTCAAATATTTTCTCTACCGTCTCTGCAATAATTGAAGGAGACAAATGTACAGAATTTGCAGAATAATTAAATTTGTTTAATAATATACTCCGCAGCCGTGACTTTCTTGCCCGCTTCATCTTCGTCTCAAGATTACTTGTCGAATTGTACATGGAATCCAGTACTTTTCCCACTGTACTTTTCCCAGTATTATTTTTTCCAGCTATTACTGTTATCCCATCAAGTATAATATCTGCCGCTTTCACTTTAGCAAAGTTTTGAATCCTCAATTTCATATACAATTCCCTCACTATACGCTGTTTCTACCAAATGCTGCACTTTGTTCAATAATTTATAGTATACTTTTTATTCCAAAATATATCAACACTTCTTTTACTCCAATAAGGCACATTTTTGAACACGCTCTAGTACTCCATCCACAAATAAAGTATACATGACAAAAGCAGTTTCCGCAACATTTCTATCGAAACAGCTTTTTGTGTACCGCCCATATTTGGTAAACAGGAAAAGGGAGCGCTGCGGTAATGCAGTGTCCCCTTTCCTGTTTTTCTAATTGCAGAATATATTAAGTTACAATTATAAGCGTATAAGCGCTTACTTCAATGCTTACTATTTAATATAGTCAGCCCTTGCTACTGATAGCTCATAGGAAAATGCATGGTACCAGCTATCACCGTCTCCGCCATTTAAGTACACCATATAAGTACGATCTGCCTCTAACCAAACCTCCATAATGTCTGATTCTTCAGGGTAAACCCATACATCTGTATACTCATCCTCTCCTGTGGATATAAATGCACTAATCCATCTTTCATCATCCTCGTCATATGGAGAAGTATTTCTGACTGTAAATTGGTATGTGCCGCTTTCGTCTGGAATAAACGCTATCTTAATTCGTTCCCCTGCAATCGCAGATCCAGAAACAGATTGCGATGCAGTAAGTGTCTGAGAAGTACTCAGGCTTGTATTTACAACATAGTAGCATTCACCATCTTCACCATTGTCATAATGCACTGTAATTTTTACGGTCTGCCCGGAATATAGCTGCGGATAATAATTTGGTATGGACCACATATCATCATCCCCTTTGTATTCTGCTGTATAACTTTCTATTATATTACCATTAGCATCTTTATAATCCACGCTGATTGGGTGCTCTGAATCTGCATACTCACAATATACACCCAAGCTATACTGTCCATCCTTTGGCGCTGTAAATGTATAGGTTGTCTGTCCTGATCCATACGCTTCCTGATAATAGGAACCATAGAACATCTCCAGCCTTATTTCCAAAAGGTCAGCCCTTAGCCGAACAGTAGTATTGTCCGTCAGTCCAGTCAGCCTGAAATCTATATAGCTGCCTCTATCGTACCAGTCCGTTCCTGTTTCCAGCGCTGTGCCGCTTCCCATGGAAACCCAGTTGTACATACCTTTTCTGCGGTATTCTGCCTTCACGGCACTGCTGCCTGATGCCACAATCTTATAAAGCCGCGAAGTATAATACTCATCCTCATAGCCATATCTGACTCTGAGTATCACGACCTCTCCCTGACTGAGTTCCCATTCATAGTCCCACAAACTAAGCAGGTTAACTTCCTCCGCCTCTATCTCCTTTTCTACGCGGACGTTGACTGCGCTCACTGTCTCGATATACAGATACAGGGTCTCACCCTCTGTCATTTCTACGCCAATGCCTGAAAGATTTTGTGCAGGGCTGCCTTTGTCCGTAACGTCTGCATTTTTGTATGTCTTTACTGCTGCGACGTTTTTGTCAAATGTAAACTGATAATATCCGTCTTCCTGTGCGGTAAACCGGAACCAGTTTATGCCCGCCGGCATTCCTGTATCAGTATTCTGTGTGAGTCCGCGCATGGAAGCTTCCTTTTCAATTGCGATGCTTCCTTTGTTTCCCAACGATGCCGTAAAGTACAGGCTTTCACCTGCCGCGAGTGCATAGGAAATCTGCTGGTCTGCATATAACCATTTGTTACTTCCGCTGCCATCCAGACTGGTGTTGACTGATATATAATTTCCGCTTTCCAAGGCAGCACGCAGGGCATACACGCCTGATTCCGGCGCTGTAAAGTATGCCTTTACCTCTTTTTCGGATGCGTCGAAGCCGTTTGAACCGGCCTGAAACTCGGCTGTCTCGCTTGTCAGCACGGCTTTTACCTTCAGGCTGATATCTGCATCTGCATCTATCATAAAGTATACGCTGCCGCCCTTGTTGATACTGTAGGACACCGGTGCGCCCAGAACAGCATAACCAGTATAACTTTCCAGTCCTTTCCCATATACGTAGATATTATCCGGCTCTGTCTCTGATGTAAATGTAAAGCTGTATGTGCCTGCCTTCTCCGCCGCCGTAAATGCAATCCACTTGATGTCTGCCGCCTTGAATGCCACATCTGTTCCTTCCTCGGACAATGGGACGGATGCCGGCTGAAGTCTGCTGACACGAATGTCATAGTTCTCTGCTGCCGACACTGCCAATACACACGCGTTGTCTTTTTCCTCGCTGTATTTCTCAATATACTGTGCATTCGCCCACAATGAACCGTCTACGCCATAGTCGCCCATAGATATAACACGGTAATCAACAGCGTTCTGTGCAGTGTTTGCAAATACATACCGGTCATTTTCTGGCGCCTGAAAACTGAAAAATACATATCTGTCTGCATTGTCAGTCTTTGTAACGTTCTTCGCTTCACCTTCTGTCAGTTCTGTAGGTACAACTTTCGTCACAGATACCTTAAAGGTAACGGTTTCTTCAGTCGGATTCGTTACGGCAAAGGTACCTGAAACACTGCCACGGTACAGGCATACCTTGTAGGCATCCCTGTCAATCGTGGTTCTGTAAGCCCCGTCGATACCGCCGATTGTCACTTTGTCTGTCGATGTCTCAAAAGCGTATCTGCCGTTCTTGAAAATATTGTAAGCAAATATTGCTTTCTGCCCTTTCTCAAGCGTTATGTCAGCAGATTCAGCGCCGACCTCAAGCTTTGTGACCTCTGCCGACTTTGTCACCTTAAGCTTTGCATCCTTTGATGCCCTGATAAAGACCTTCTGATCCTTTTCCAGTGCCACCGTCATTCCGCTGATGGAATCGCTGCCGTCTGCCTGCGGCACAGCATAACGGATGCTGTCCGCACCATCAAAGGTATACTCCGCATTGCTGCCTGCCGTAAACACATAATACGCTGTGTTCTTTCCCTCTGCGGGTGTTACTGTTACTTCTTTGTCAGCTTCCAGTGTTTCCGGATTTATCTTTTCCGGTGTCTTGAGAACGGCTGTCTTTTCCTCTTTGTATGACGTTGATACTTTTGCATAAACTACAATGCCGCTTCTCAAGTATGCCTCATTGGCAGCGTATTGTCTGCCCGTACCATCAAAATAGAAAAACGATGTTGTTGTGTCCTCGCCTGTTGACTCAAAAAGATATCTGCCGGACTCTGTGAGTTTATACTGATACCATGCCGGTGCAGCCGCTGTCACCTTGGCACTGTTGTCCGCTGGGAAGTCTGCTGCCTGGACTGGCTCTACCGTAATGATTCCTTTTACATCCCCCCGCGACGCGGTAACGCTTACCGCTTTTGCATCATTTGCTGTCTTTCCTGCAGATGTCCAGGAAGACTGTTCGAAACACCATGAATCCCCCGCCTCTACATAACGGCCAAAAATCGCTACACGTGGTTTCTCCTCGTTTTCATTTTCCTCGGCATTGTTTACCACTGTCAGTTTATAGCCTAATACATTATCTGCAGGTACTGTAAACTTGTAGCTTACCGTTTCGCCGTCTTTCAGCTCAAAGCTGTTGCTGCCGCTTGACAGTACTTTTTCACCCGACTTGCCTGAACGTACACGTAATATACCGCTGACAGCTGTATCCGTTGTCTGTTCTACGCTGAAATAATATGAATCACCAACGCGCATATACTGCTGATCACTTGAAAGCGTACTCATTGATGCCATTTCCATGCCATATTTTGCATCTGCCGCGCCAGTGTCCTTAGCAGGTTCCCACACAAATGTATGGTAGTCGTATTCTGTCGCCGTAAATACATAGTAGTTTCTGCTGCCCTTTGCGCTGAGTGATACGTCTGTGCCACCCAGATTTATCGGTTTTACATCAACTTTGTTTACGTAAAATCCAGCTGCCGTCGTAATGTCTTTATCACTCACATCATTCGCGGAAACTTTTAATACGACTTTATCGCCTGCCTTCAGCGCTACGAGCTGGGACGCTTCACTTCCGCCGCTGCTGATTGTTATTCCGTCGCTGTATGAATAATAATTCTCAAAAACAGCATTTACGCGTTTTACTGTCAGCATATGAGTCTCTTTGTCAGTGTTTGCTTCCGCCTTTGCGCCAAACGCATACCATCCTGCTGTCCTTGCCTCAAATGTGTACCATCTGTCTGCAAAATCATTGTTTAGCGTCAATTTCTCTGATGTGCCGGTTTCAAGCACTGCATTTCCATCTAATGCCGACACACTGACCTTGACATCCTCTGCCGCACCGGACGCATCAACCTTAATATAGATACTGTCGCCCGCCTTGATTGCAAGACCATTTACGGATACCTTACCGTTTGTAATGGTCAATGTATCATTGATAATATAGCCAAGGGCTGTTCCCTCGCTGTTGTAATATGTCAGGGAAGCTCCCTGTGTAGCGCTAAACGTATACCTGGCATTGGGTGTCTCAGGTATACGGAACGCCAGTGTTGCCTTTGTGTCCTTTGTCACTGACTCCTCGGTCACAAGCTCTTTTACCGCGGATGCCGTCACTTTGACTATTGCCTTGTGCTCGTTCTGACCTGACGGAATCACGTCAACTGACAATTCAATGATAATTGTTGTGCCCGCCTCGAGATACAATGTCTTTTTCTGTGTCTTTGGCGCTGCGGGTTCTGCCGGTGTTGTGCCGTCATCTTCCGCTTTGCTCATTGTCACAAAATCCGTACCCGATAAGTCCTCCCCTGAAGCCTTGTAATAGTTCACTGTCAGGTCATCAGGCACTTCAAATGTATAATCCTGCGATACCGGCGCTGTAAACCTGACATACTGCGTCTTTGCATCTGCCCTGAATGTCACCTCCGAAGAAGGTTCTTCCAGTGTCAGCTCCACATCCGCTTTCCGGTATGTTACGTATAATGTACCGCTGTACGCCTTGATGAAAATCGTCTCGCCTGCCTTCAGGCTGATTTCGTGAGAATACCAGTCAGTATACTCTACATTCTCTTTTATATAAGTGCTGCTCACAGCTGTACCTTCAAATGTATAGCAATTCTCCTCTGGCGCCGTAAAGGCAATCCACGATTCCTTCGGTACATTCAGTGCATTTTCCTTATTGTTTGCAGTGGTGATTCTGGTAAAGTCTGTGTATCCTGAAACACGCAGTGTACCTTCACCCTGCACGCAGAAGTAAATCTTCTGGTCTGCTTCCAATTTATAGCGCTTTCTGCCAGACGAATTATTTTCGTCCTCAGTTTCAAGATTTCTGCTGCCAAACGCCCGGTATCCCGTGCTGCAGTAGAACTGATACTCGCCAAAGACAGGTGCGGTAAAGGACACCCATGTCCTGTCGTGATTTGTTGTTGTGACAGGCGTATTTAGTGTCAGCATCTCAAGTTTTCCTTCGTAGAACGGATCCCACTTGGCAAGGATGTCTTTGTAGAAGCTGTCATTTGCTGCCCACTCATAATCTCCGCCGTAATCTTTGCCGTTTCCTACAGCTTTCACTTTTACATCCCATCTTGCGATAACTTTCTTGGTTATCTTTGATGTCACGGAAATCGTGGTCACACCCTGCTGCACCGGTTTCAGTGTCGCGGTGTAGCTGCCTGGATTTGCCTTGACGGATGCCACTTTCGTATTGCTGCTCTTCCAGGTCAGGGTATCGGTTACTCTGTCTTTCGCATTGGTATTCGTCTGAATAAACAGGGTATATGTATTTCCTGATGTAAAATATGGACTATCCACTAACGCTGTCTCAGTCCAGTACGCGTCACTATAAAAGATATCCGCGCCGCCTCTGCCGTTTTCTTCCAAATCTGCATCTGCATAGGATGCCGGTATGTTGGTTGTCTTGGTCTTTGCCGTTGCCGGTTTGGCAGCGCGCTGCCCTTCATATACAGGTGTTACGGTTATTGTATATGCAGAGAGCCTGATCAGTCTGTCTGTATCAATTGTAATTGCATAAGATTTCGTCTTTTCAAAGTATGCCAGCTGACTGCCCCGAATAATTCCTTTCTGATATCTCTGGATATAGTCTGCTCTGTTTTTGCCTACGCGCCATACATTCTGGTCATTCCTTGCAAGCTTCTTGTAGACAATACCTCCCCTTGCGTCCCGCACCTCGATGTCAAATGCCTCCGGGCTGCCTGCATGTGCAAAGTTCAGTGTGATGTGCTTGTCGTCAACATACACTGCCTTTAGGCTCTTAACGGGGTCAAGCTGCGCAGCAGTCAGGGTCACGACTGCCTCGGGCGCATCCTGTGCATCCCGTGCCGCAAGACTCCAGTCTTTGAGTTTCAGCTGGAAATCTCTCGTCGGTGTGGGCGTCTTTGCCGTGATAATCCACTCACCCGCCGCACATTTTTCGCCGTTGACTACTTCATCCCTGTAAGCCTCGCGAAGCTCAAAGCCTGCCTTCTCGATTTCTGCTGCTGTACTGGTTATCTCAATATCGACAGAACGGTAACTTGGAATCTTAGTCTTTCCTGCCTTGTAATCAAGGAGTGCTGCAAGGCGAATCTGGTCGCCAACCTTCATCTTTGCCTTTTTGCCTGTTACGGTATCCGGCATTGCGACGATGTAAAGCTTGCAGCGGTTTGCCGCTCCATTGTCTGCCAGCGCCCACACATAAACAGCTGCGACGCCGTTTACATCGACACCCTTAAAGGTAATCTTGCCGCTGCCGCTGATAGACGCAAACTTGGACTGGTTTGTCAAATCCCATTTGTTGTTTTCAAACTTCGGCTGTCTGTCTGTGTCTGTCACTGCATAGGTCACTTTCGGATCCACATACTGTTTCAGCATATCCGCGTTGGATTTCTTGAGCGGCAGTTCGCTCTTGATGTAATCGTCCGCATCCGCTGACTGATTTCCCGGTTTCTCATAGAACCATCCGTCTGCGGAAACCTGAGCCGACTTGGCAAAAAGATCTGCCAGATAAATCGGTATCTGCCTGTCTGGTATATCAATATTTAATTCTACTGTTTTGTCAACATACTTCATGGTGCTGGACGGAACGATATAGCCCTCATCATCAACATCATAATACTTCACCGGATTCTTCTTGTCATTCTCAGTTTCTGTTACAGTGAACTTGGGCACGATATCCTGTATCTTTGCCAGTGTTGTGACAAAATTTTTGACAGTTCCTGCCTTGGAAAATGCAACTGTGGAGCCGTCTTCCAGCGTGCGCTCTGCACTGACGTTCCTCACATATACAACGTATGTGCCGCCAGCCGTCTCCAAGCCGTCAATTCTGCGACTAAAAAGCTTCTTTGCCGTGTCATAATAGTAATCCTCATCCGCTGTCCAGCCATTTGCTGCAGTGTATGCTTTCTCGTTTGATACATAGACTGGCGCCGTAGCAAAGGTGCCTTCCCACTGTCCGTTCTTCATGTCGTCGATTGCCTTATCAAACTTCTGTGCGGTCCATAACTTAACACTGTTTTTGTCCGTCTCCACGACATAGATTTCCCGGCGGTAGCCATTGTCGGGTACGGTATAAGATACGCGCGCTGACGCGTTGTCGAGAACCTGAATATTTTTGACTGCCGGCGCCGTCACTTCTGTGACTGTTATCTTTGTCTTTGCCGGCTTGACAACACCCTTGCCCTGCGGTATCTCCTCAAAGGTCTTTCCGTCGTCTGCCAGACGCACTGGGTATGCCTCGATTGTCACAGACGCCTTTTCTGCCCTGAGCGCTGTCACGCGCCCTGTCTCCTCGTCAATGCTGATGATGTTTTTCTGGTTCTCATCTGCAAGTCTGTATTGAATCCTTACAATATCACCCAGCTGCTGCTTTGTAATCTTGACATCAAGCTGCTGTTCTTCACCGACTGCCATTTTTGTCTGGACACCGTTGAATGCGAGCGACTTTGGTGAAACTGCATTTCTGAGGTTGGACTCAAGCTGTGCTTTTTCCAAATCAAGCTTAAATGTCTCTGTGCAGCCTGATTCCCATGTAATATAAAACTGCGGCGCAGTTGTTACTTTTCCATCCTTATCCGGAACGCCTGCCTTGCCGTCACTGTTGAGGGCGACTGGGAACAGTACGTTGATGTAGCCATATGCCTGCTTGCCATAACTTATTTCTGGTCCGGACAGTACATAACCGTTTGCCGCCTTTATGCTGTTTTCATAGATAAACTGCTTTTTATTACTGCTAAATTCCGAACCGTTTATATCGCCCAAAAACTCGCGTGGTACCCGAATCTGGATCGCGATATAGTTTTTGTCCATCGGAATCGTTTCGCCGTCAGCCCAAAGGTCATTGTAATACCCCTTGTATGCAAACGGGATTCCCTCGCGCGGCGTGATGACATATGTGCCGTTCTCATCCTTTGTCCAGTGGATATCAACGCTGACCGCTTCCTCATCTCCGGACACTTTTCCAAGGAATCCTACCGGATATACTTCCGCTGTTCCGCGTTCGGTAATCTTCTTTACAGAGGTCTTCCATGTCACATTGTATGAGGCATCATACGGAAATGCCAGACCGCTGTTAAGCTTTACTGCATATTCCTTTTCTGCCCGCAGATAGTCTCTTTTGCTGTTTACCGGCTTATCATCCCTGTAGACGACGCTGCTTACCCCACAGTCTGAAACGCTGACTTGCTCGCCGCCAATAGTCTCTGTCTTCGCCCCATTTGATTCAAATGCGCGGTAACCAATATAGTATGCGGGTTGATTTTTCGCCCAGTCATATCTTGTGCTTCCTAACGCACCGTACCGGAACGCCTCCGCGTCAGCGGCAGGTACGCCATCATATAAAATCTCATTCGGATTGATTAATGTGCCTGCCAGTTCACCGGCTTTCACGTCTTCATTTAATACTGGTGTAAGACTGATATCCCGCTTGTTGATGCGGAACACATAATCCGTTCCATCCGCTTTCTTTACAGGCTGGTCGGCAATCGCCTTATAGTTTTCATCTCCCGCAAAGGATACGTAGAGCTGATAGGTACCACCGTAAACTGCATCGGTAAAGGCTACTTTGTTATTGCCGTCATTTGGATTCCAGTTCTGCCACTTCCAGTACAGCATTACTGCATTGGCTGCATTTGTATTTACCGGAAGCTCTACGGCTTCTCCCGTTTCCTTATTGTTGATTGTGACAAATCCTGCCGGCATCTCTTTG
Source organism: Lachnospiraceae bacterium (assembly GCA_029068555.1). GTDB lineage: Bacteria > Bacillota > Clostridia > Lachnospirales > Lachnospiraceae > COE1. The sequence continues at coordinate 137,481 of JAIECJ010000094.1, read as the reverse complement.
AACGCAGGCTCCGCATTATATACTGCCGAAGACGGCGCCTCTGCATTCACGGTAATCTCAAGCTCGCTGCTGTTAAAGCTCACATCACCAGGAAGGGCATAATATGTCCATGATGCATTTTCAAAATCATATGCTTTTCTGTTGGTAAAATTATCCCATTTCAGACTGCCCGCCATGGTTCCAGTCTTGTCGTCAAAGACATATGATATGCGGTAAGACTCATCTTTCATAAAAGTCTGCTCTGTGGCCCTTACCCATGTGTCACTGGTCTTATCCAGACGCTCGGTAATTTTTCTGGCGCCGATACTGTCTGTACTGACAGGAATCTGTACAGCTGCCTCCAGCTTTGTCTCATCATTGTTTTCGTCCAGCATCCAGATACTGTAATATCCTGTCTCTGTCGTCCTGATAGTATCGCCGTAAGCTGCGTACTGTCTGTCTGCCGCCGTGATGACTGCCCTTGGCTTAATCTGAAAATATACATCCCCCTCGGACGGCTGCTTTTCATTTGCTGCATCCTTGTACTCAATATGCAGACGGTAGAGAGCCGCATCGCGCGGTGATACAAAGAATCCGTCGTATGTCTGGTTCGTCACAGGCGTAAAGCTTTCCAGAAGGGCTGCTTCGGCGTCCTGTTTTGCCTTTCCCTCATCCTCCGCTGGATCCGTTGTGATATATCTGTCATATGCGTACTTGCCGGCTATCTGCCATGTGTATGTAATGCTTTCATCTGCCTTGCCCACGTTGGCACCTTCTACTTGCGCCTGTTTGTATTCCTCACGTGACGCAAAAAGCAGATCCTCATCATAAATTGTCCAAAGCACATCATCCGGGCTGGTACCATTTCCGCCTTTTCCGCCTTTGTCCTTGAATGCCTTCACAATGGCGTCAGTATTAATTGCGGTAGGCACAGCTTCCTTAAGTGTTACAGGGAATGCCTCTTTTGACACAATACTGTAATTCTGCTCCGCAGAATTTGTGGTTGTGTCCGTAAGCGGTTCACGCCTCCCTATACTGCCGTCTGCATCGCGGACAACCTTATATCCTGTAGGTACGACCTGATACTGGACTGCCTTGCTGTCTGTACCGTTTGTGAGCTTTTTGCCGTCGTAGCTTTCCCACGCTCCCCACTTATCTGTCTCTGTCTGCTGATCCTTGTCGAGTTCCACCCGCTGCTGCAGCTTAAACTCCGGAGCATACTGTTGTGATTTTTCTTTGTCTTCTTCTGCATCACTGTAAAACACGCCAAAGAAATTTTCACTGTCCGGCTTGTATTCGCTGCCTTTGCTGCCATCAGCATTGACATTATACAAGGTATACCCTGCCTTTGCGAGCGCCTTTTCCACAGCATCCGCATCCATTCCGGCAGTGAGTTCAATCCCTGCGGGAGCAATCATCAGCGGTGCAGGATCGACAGATACCTGGACTGCATTGCTGTATGCTTTCTTGTACTTTCCGGCTTCACCGGGGTAAACATACACGATATAATACGCACCGGCATCCTCAGGTTCTCCCTCAAGCACAGTATAGCGGTAATCATCCGCCTCAAACTGGGTCTCGTCATCCAGCTCCGGCATTGTTACATTTTTTGTCTGTTCTCTTGTATACCATGCTGGCTTTACAATGTCGCCTACATTGACGCCATCGTCAAAGACAGACACTTCCGCACCGTTTTCGGTCTTTGTCACCTTAAGGCTGCCAACATCAATATACTCTTTTGTGATGTCGTCAATTACAAGCTTCTTCCCTTTCTCGTAAGTCCTGACATCGACAGGCTTTCTCAGGCTGACGCTGACTTCGGGTCTTACAAGCTGACCGACAGTTAACACATAATATTTTTCTGTCGCAATCGTATAGTTTGCGCCCGTCACTGTCTCATCCTTAAACTTTACACCGACAGCTGCCACATATGTCTTGTCATTGCTGAACGCGGTGTCTGTTGTCTCTGTCTCAGCCACCTTGCCGTCGTTTCCTGTTTCGTATACCTTAATGTCTGCTGCGTCGATACGCGTCAGGGACTTCATCCTGCCATCATAGTCGTTCTCAATGGCATAATTTTCAATGACTGTCTTCTTAAAGTCACTGATGGATGTGCCCGGCTTTATATTATCTGTCAGATTTCTGAGATCTAATTTTAATGTGCACTTTTTAATCTCAAAATAGACAAATTTGTCCGCCGCATCACCGCAAAGTTCCGGAACTGCCTTGACAGAAATTTTCAGGCAGTATTTTCCTGCCTCTGTGGGCAGACCATCCATATCTGTGTATGTGACAGCTCCGTCCTTCTCCTCGCCGGACTGAAACTGCATGCCAAGATATAAGTCATCCTTCAGGAACGGTTTTTCCTCCCCGTCCACTTCGACGGTTACTGCATTTCTTACAGATGATTTCACATTCCCGAATTTTGACTGTTCACTGTATTCAGTCGTAAACAGATAGCTGTCCGACTCGGACTGGCTGCGTGTGAAACCATACAGATACGGCTCTCTGATTTTAATTACAGTCTCAAGCCCTGCTGCCTCCCCCGCTGCTTCCTGTAAGTCCTCCACTGTTGTCTCCTGCTGATTCTCCGATTTATCAGATTTTTCTGCAGTGTCAGAATCTGACGGTTCCACGTATGTCCCTGTGGTGCCAGGCTGTGTCTCCGTTTCCACAGAAATCCCTGTTCCGGGCTGTGTCTCCGTTTCCGCAGATGATTCCGCTTCGGACTGTCCTGCATCTTCAGCAGAAACTGTCTCCTGTGTAGGTGCGCTGCCTGCTTCAGAATATTCTGCTTCGCCTGCAGATTCTGCCGCTTCATCCGCAGCGTCCGCCACATCTGTGCTTTCGGCTTCTGTCCCGGCCTCTGTGGTCTGCTCTGCCGCTGACGCTGTCGCCGGCATTGACTGGAATACCATGGCAACACTCAGTATAACCGGCAGTACATGCTTTGATAAAGCACGTTTAAACAGTTTGCGTTTAAACATTTTATGACCTCCTTTTCTGTCTTGGAGGGAGAAAGCTTTCTCCCCATAATGTTATTGTCACCGGAATGCAGGAGGAGGCACATGACGCCTGCCTTTGGAGTTAATGGGTTTGGCAGCTGCGGCATGATGAAAAACTGCGCCTGCATACCGGTGACATAGTATCATTCTACTTTCTATTTGATATTTTGTAACTAGATAAAAAGTAAATTCTCATTGTCATTTTGACAATTTAATGTAAAATAAAGATGCAAATTTATGTTTTCAGACAGAAAAAAACATTGCTTTGGTAATTATGTAATAGCTTTTTCCCGTACACATAAAGCAGGAGCCAGTCTGTCACTTTCAGACTGGATCCTGCTCTCTATAAGCTGATTTGTTTTTTGTATCTTTACGGATTGCTGATTTTAATTGTTTTCCGATGCCGGCGTTGATGTCACTGTTATTGTTATGCGCTCGTTGTATTGTTCCAGTGAACCGTACCTGCCAGCATAATATGGCCATACCCTGATGTAGATTGTCCCACCGGCCTCCATTTGGACAACAGGTAAATCCTTGTTACTATGGCCGGAATTATTGTAAATATTTGTTTGGAACGATCCAATGTCATTCAGGCATTTCACACAAAAGTCTGCCTTGCCTGATTCTAAAACCTGTCCATTGATAGTATAATCTCCTGCCACATCCGCAGGGACTGCAAAACAGTATACTTGGCCATATGTTCCAAAAAAGACTTCTTTTGCCACATTCAGCTCCATAGGTGTAATTTTGACTATTTGTACCCTGCAGGAACGGCTGCCCGCCGAAGAACTCTGATTCTCAACACTCAGTGCAATCATCGAATTTGCGGTGAAATGAAACATATCATTGCTTTCTAATGTCTTTTCATCTTCCACACCGTCATTTATCATATACTGATGACTTACATTTTGAATGCTTCCATCCACAAACACTATATAATCTCCTTCGTCCGGCGCTTCAAATTCATAAAGCGCTTTCTGACCAGCCGGAATATATGTAATTGAGCCGGTATCCAGCTGTAAAGGTATTGTGTCCAGTTCTCCTGTTACCTTTAACGTAAAGCTGCTGGCATAAAATTCGTTATTCACCTTAAAGTAACGTGTTTCCCCCGGTTCCACTCCATATACCGCTTCTTTTTCTACGCGCACTCTCACATCCGTTTTTTCCGTCCCAGTCCACCAGCTCATCAAATCACTGACAATTGAAACATATAATATTTTATCCGCCGGAGCCGTAACCGAGAAATATGCAACCTCATATTCTTCCAGATAATAGTCCTTTTGAAAAACATCCGTTATATCGTCCTGCCAGACATTCCTAAGCTCAAATATATATGCGGCTGCCTTCTCAGTATCCTTATTTCTGACCCTTACTACAAAAGGGGACGGTTCTGAATATGTATTTGTGGAACAGGATACCCACTCGTTATCTTCGATTCTCCGTTCTATTACACACTTGCTGTCGCTTGTGTTTTTGAAATAATATGGTATAGCTTCCCCATTGGAAATCATGCCGGGAAATGTAAAATATTTATATGCGCCCGGTTCCAGCGTCCCCGTATAGGTTCCCATTCCCAAAGGCTCTTTCCTATGCACCTCAATCTTACAGTCCGCTGCACTGTACATGGACGTGTTCGCCACTATCAGTTCCAAGTCCTCTGCCGTTTCGATGAAGCCGGCTCCAGACAATGCGGATGAATCGCCACAGCAGTATTTAATTTTATCGGAAGATCCTGTTATGATAACAAAATATCCATGTGTATCTTCCTTTTCTGCCTCCGGAACTGTAAAACGAAAATGTCTCACCTCCCCTGACTGCAAGACGCCTCTCCATGGCAGCGCTGTTATGGACTCGTCCGCATCTGCCTTTTGCAGCAGCAGTCTGAACGAGTACGCAGCTGCCCTTGAAAGCCCAGGCGCTGATACACTGAACAGCAGTACATCATCTTTTTTCAGATCATCAATCTTTTTTATGCCATCACCGGCCGTGCCTGTTACGACACCTGTACCATCTGCCTTGGTTACTTCATAGTCAAGAGCCAGCGCGTCATCACTGCTCTTTGTCATTGAAATCACATAGCTGCCATTTTCTCCCACAGTGTACTGATAGTAAACGGTCTCGTCCGCCGAAAGCTTCCTCAAATCTGTCATTGCCCCCAACGTCATCATTTCCGGAATGAGTCTGCCTACTGAAAAAGTAAAGTTGTCCGCTTCGTCTGCCGCACTGACCGTTATCGTAAGCGTGTCGCCCTTTGACAGGCTGATTCTCTTAGCTACATCATGCAGTACGCTGCCGTTTCGTTTTACTGTCACTGTCACATTTTCCATCTGCTTAAAGCTTACTGTGTAATCCGCCAGAGTCTCTCCATCATACTGAAACACATACACAACATTCTGTCCTTTACCGAGACTGCCCGTTTCCGTAATGCTGCCAATCGTAAGCTTTCTCTCTTCATATTTTACTATCGTCAGATAGTAACTCTCCTGCGAACTGCCAGAACCGGTTACTGTAAACTGAAGGCTTTGTCCTTTCCCTAAATCATATTCAGGCGCCTTTGGCAATATTGTCACCGTAGTGGTATTGTCTTCATTTACTGTCACCCTTTTGACTGTATAGTCTGCGTCGCCATAAACATGATACCTCGTCGTGGTTTCCCCTTCTGCAGGTTCATCCTGAGCGGTAAACTGATAATATGCACGCTCACCGTCATTGAGTCTGCCTTCCTCTGGCTTTCCTAATGCCATTGGACTGTAAACAGCCTTCTTTATCGTCAGCTGAACGGTACTTGCCGCGCTCTTTCCGTTTGTCACTGTAAACTGAAGGCTCTGCCCTTTCTTTAAACAGTACTCCGGCATCTTGCGCAGCGGTTCTGCCGTAGTGGTATTATCTTCATTTACTGTTACTTTGCTGACCGTATAATTTGCAGTGCCGTATACCTGATACATTGTTTCTGTGCCTCCTGCCTCTGGCTCATCCTGTGCCGTAAACTGATAGTACACAGTCTCCTTTGCACGAAGTGTTTTTGATACAGCCGTCCCCAGTGTAAGCGGTTCATACGTTACTTTCTTCACAGTCAGCTCATACTTTCCGGATTTGCTTGCCGTAAAGCGTATCTTATCACCTTTTTTCCATGTAAAGGCATTGCTTCCGGAATCCAGTGTACCGCTGGTTACTTCTTCTTTTGCCGTACCATCCGCATCTGTCACTGCTGTTGTCCAACTGTAACTGCACGCCGCACCGTTGAAGTAAACACTGTAAAGCGTTCCGTCCTCCACGGCATCAGCAGCTGTAAATTCGTAGCCCGCCCTCTCGTCAGCGGCGAGTTTGCCAATCTTTGTCTCGTTCAGGGCAATTGGTTCATATGGTATCTCAGGTACAGCAGCTTTCTCGACTATGAGGTTGAATGATCCTGACTGGCCATTTACGCCCCGCACTTCCATCAGGAGCTTATCGCCTTTCTTTAACACAACCGGAGATTCATATCTCCCTGCCGGCTCTCCAAGATTTCCGTCCTCCCCAATCTCTGCCACTCTCATACGCACAAATTCAACATTGTCATTGTCAAGCGCCACGCGGTACTCCGTTCCATCTGCTGATTCGTCCTCCGAAGTAAATTCATAATATGCTTTTTCGTTCTTCTCCAAGGCGCCTGAAACAGCTTCCCCGTTTTTTACAGGAATATATTCCACTTTTTTGACTGCAATACCGACATCATAATTTTGTGTGGTTTTATTCTCAATGACAAGCTCGATTTTCTCGTTCTCCATTAACAGTTGCTCCATATGACCAGACGAATTGTAACCTTCATCCCGCATCACACCGTCTGCGCCGGTGATGCTGTATTGATAGCCTGCCTTATCTGTATAAATCTGATACGTTGTCCCGCTGTTTTCTGTCTCTGCAGCAGTAAACGCATAGAGGACTGCTTCTCCCTTGTCAAGCCTTGTTTGCGCTGGTACACCAAGTGTCAGGGCAACCGGATCCAGCCTTGTCACTGTCAGCTCATAGCTGCCTGCTTTTTCTGATGTATTCTCTACTGTCAGCGTGAGCGACTCATCCTTTCTGAACGTTTTTCCAATGTTCCACGCGCCATTCAATGTACAGTTTGATCCCTTGAAGCTGACAGCATACTTTCCTGCTTCCGCTGCAGTGAATTGGAAACTTATTGATTCGTTTGCCCCAAGCGTGCCCGACTGCGGCTCACCCGCACAAATCACATTGTCACTGGCAGCAGCAGCTTTTTTCAACGTAAACCGAAATACCGCCTCTTGGTAATCCTTGTCCGGTGCACTTTCGTCCTTTGGCATACTGTTTGTAAACGCAAATGTAACTGTCTGTCCTGCTTTAAGCGACTGCATACCAGCCTCTCCAGCGCCTGTCCTGGCCGTCGGTGCGTTTATTACGTGGCCGTCATAGACAGCAGCGTCATTGACCGTCTGCACTGCAGCATAGTAGTCGCCATCCTCCAAGACGGTATATCGGATATATGCCTTCTCTGTCGTAAATCCGTAGTAAGTGCCTTCTGTCTCGCTCACAGTAAATGGATTTTCTTCCGTATTTTTGCCATCCAAAGATACTACATCCACTTTTTCAATCTTTACCGTGTACAACTTCTCCGGATTTGTCTTTGCCACCTTCAAAATAATTCTGTCATCCACATCCAGCTCTACGTAATCCGTACCGTCCAGCTCTGTCTCATTCTCCTCAGAACCCTTTCTGGTACATGTATACGTAACTTCAGGTTCGCCGCCTGCCGTGACTGCATACAAAGCTTTCTCTTTTACGCGCATCTCATAATAACGGTCTTTTGCTTTATCACTTAATCCGCTCACTTCCCTGCCCGGCTCCAGCGTATCTGCCACACTCACTTCCTCAATACGGAGTGAAACAGAAGATTTTCCACTTGAATTTGCTGTTATGGCCATTGTCATGATATCACCCTGTTTTAAAAGTACTGTCTCTGTGCTTCCGGATGAATGAAATGTCTCAAATGCTTCCTTATTGCCAATTCTTCCTGCAACCATAAACCTGCCTCTGATTGCGGATGCCGTAATTTTATATATTCCGCCGCGCGAAGCAACAAATTTCACTTCCTGCTCCTCATTTGCATTGGCAAAATCAAGTACCATGGTTCCTGTCTCTGTGGCTGCCTTCATCATTGTATACGTCAGAGTATGCGTACCTGTCACATCATATTCCGCTTTGACAAATACCTTCTCGCCCGCTTTCAGATACCATTCCGCACCGCGTCTATACGATTCATCTGTAATATACTGATAAAATGTGCATCTAAGGCGAATGTCCTCATCATTATACGAATCTTTCAGCGCAAATGTATATGTGGCGTCTTCCTTTGCCGTAAACTGGTACCAGACTGTCATGTTATCGTTTTCTGCAATTGTGACAGATGTTGACTCCTCCTCGATAACCACAGGCTGGACAGCCGCTATCTTTACGCCTGCTGTCTGCTCGGATTCCGCATTTTTATCCGTCTCTGCCGGTTCATATGCCAGCCTGTAAATGAGCTTGTCGCCTTTTTCCAGAATTTCTTCTTTGTAATCTATAACCTCCCCTGTTCCCGGCACGCCATTTTTAGAAACAAGTGTCATTGTGACATGCTTATTGTCCTTTGAAACAATATATCTGTTCTTTTCCGCAGCGACAAAGCTGACCAGCATGCTTTCGTTTCTGCTGATTGTGACAGGCTCCTGTGTCAGCGGCTGCACCTCGCACGCGGCAACCGATACCGTGACTTTTGTCTCCTGTATACCATCATTCTGTATGCGGAGCAGTGTCTCGCCGCTTAGATCTTTTTCCAAATATATGCCGTCTGTCACTTTCTTTAAGCTTGTTGTCACATTACTGCCATCCAGATATATGTTCAGGTCATCCCCCTTTCCATCGTCCGCTATTTTTATCGTATAAGCGCCCTTTTTGAATGTTTTGAGCAAAAAGTGCGCCCACTCCCCTGCGTCTATGGAAACATCCGAGGCTTCTGGTTCGTCCTTGCCCGGATCTAACACAATCGGTTCAACCGCTTTCATGATGGCTATGAAATCTACGGCACTGTTTCCTTCGTTGGCCACGATATAGCTGCGTGCAGCTTTTGCATTCAGCTTCACAATATCATAGAAGTCATCGCCGACTGTCATGCTGCTGTCCGTTTTCAGTACAAGCTGGGCACCTGGCTGATTCAAGTTAAAACTATAGTAACCTGTCTCATGTGCATAGTATGTCACGCCAATTGACGCCCCTGGCTCAAGATGGATTGGATTTTCCCCCAGTTTCAGCTCTGTATTTGCAGTAACGTTCAGCACACAGGATGCATCCTTTTTCACGCTGGATGATGACATTTTAATAATCATCCTGTCATTTTTTGCCATTGATACGGATGCGCCATCTGACAGTATACTCCATGCAGTTTCATTGTTCATGGCACGCCTCATCGAAATACCTGCCTTGCCATCCTCTATGGCTGAAATGTCAAAGCTGTATTGTGCGGGCACTTCTGCACGCAGTTCATAATACTGGGTCTTACCTGCCTCGATTGCTATTGGGTTTGCGCCTGCATTTAACAGATTTGTGTGAATCAAAACTGGTTTGTACAGCTTCACGGATGCGTCAGCATCGCCGTCAAGTCCTATGACAGTGGCTTTCACTTTCGTATTTTTCATCAAATAACTGCCATCTGCATAATTCCACAAAACGCTTGCTTTTTGTTTGTCATAATCTGCGCCAAATTCATATCTGCCTGTTTCAGGTATTGTGTATGTGTACTCCTCAACAATATCCTTTGGCACAGATACATCTGTCTGATCTCCCAGAAGCGGTCTGGCCGCAGAGTTTATTGTTATCGCACCCTTTGTCTCTTTGACCTCACTTCCATTTGCAGAAAATGACAGTGTAAAATATCTTGTCTCGCCTTTCTCAAGCCTGACAGAAGCGTATGGAACCGTCAGGCTGCCATCAGTCGTCTTCAGTGCCGGGTACGCATATGGCAAACCGCTGGCTGGATTTTCGTAAGCTGTTGTGACTATTTCATAAAATCCGGATTCCTCTGCCGTAAACCTGACAACTTTTTCTGCTCCTTTACCATCCTTGTCTTCAAGGGTAAATGGATAAGGTGTTCCGGCCGTAAGGACATCTGCACTCAGGTTTGCAGCAGTTATACGCAACGTTCCGCTGACAGGATTTCCGCTCTGCGGATCATTCGGTTCTACCCTGATATAGCATACCTCACCGGCATTCATTGTCTTCGTAAAACGCCCCAACACTTTGCTGCCGTTACGTTGACTCTCTACTGATGTCAAAAATGTTATTTTTGCATTATCCTTTGCGGCATCCGCGGCATTCCATAATATGGTGTAGTCCGCTTTTGCTGCTGCCGTAAATGAATAATACCGCACTTCTTTGCTGTCAGCCGCTATCTGTCCGACTGCTTCCTCCGCATCCAATACCAGGCGCTGGATATCCAGTGCATTGACTGATACCGTCACGTTTGACTGCACAGCCTCTGTTGTTCCATCATCCTTCACAATATCCGCCAACGTATCATGATCTAGCTTCAGCGCAAGCTTCTCGCCAGTCTTCATAAAAAGAATCTTCTCTGTTGTGACATAGTCTGCCACATCAGAACTGCCGAATAATTCTTTGCAAATGTCAATAAATGCATCATGTGTCGGTGCCTTATCCTCCCCGGCTTTCTCTGCGACTGTCAACCCAAATGCATAGTAACCATCCTTTGCGGCAGTAAATGTATACCACTGCTCCGTATTATTATCGACTATGACTGATGCGCTGTCCGTAAGCGTCCCGACTGGCACCTGCGTTACAGTCAGCACTGCATCTTTCGCCTCTGCGCCGCCATCCCCGGCTGTCACCTGGATATAAATGCTGTCTCCGGCTTTCACATCAGAAGATTTCGAAACGGTCAGCCGCGCCCCCTTCACATTGACAGTATGATAATCCCTGTTAAAATACTTCTCAATCCGGGTTCCGCCCTCACCAGTCACCTGGAACCGGAACTGAGCCTTTTCTGTAGTAAATGATGGCACGGCATACTCCACGATTTCCGTTGTTCCCTTCGGTATTGTAATAGATGCATTCTCAATTTTTCTGCGCTGCTCCGCCCCTGTGACAGTAACAGATACGGTTAACCGCTTCTCTGCGTCTGTTATTTCGGGAACTGCCATAAACGCAATGACAAGTTTTTCCCCTTCCTCGAGCCTGAAGCTCTTTATGGTTCCTTCTGTCCCATTTGATATATCAGGCTCTACCCTGACTGGTTCGCCTCCGGCTGCGGTACTAAAGTTTACCTCTACACCGTCTGTCTCTTTGTATGCAAATGTGTAGACACCTGTGGTACCTGCCGTAAAGCTGATATATCTAATCTGGTTATCTTTGTCAAGCTCCACGGTACCCGTAGGATGGCTGCCCAGCTTTAATTCCTCCGCAGCGGTCTCTTCGCGGCAGGTTACGTACATGCTGCCATCATCCGGCACGCTGATAATATGCGTCTCGCCCGCTTTCAGCCCTGCGTCCGAATGCTTCCTTCCATTTAAATAAAACGTATAAACATTATCTTCCCACGCAGTAAAGGTGACATAGCTTTCTGCCTTTATTTCGAGCGGCGCTTCCTTAGTATGCGCTTTTGTCAGCCTTACAAGCTCGCTGCCTGCCACTGTCAGTGTACCATTGCCTTTAACCCTGCAGTAAATCTTCTGGTTTTTCTCAAGGTAAATGGCGCTGGCGCCATTTGCTATCTTCCTTCCGTCACTGCTGTCATAATACGGACCATAAAAATTTGCATTATTCAGCTTAAAATGATACCTGCCATAATGCGGCGCTGTAAACGACACCCATGTCTCTATCTCCTCATCCTCATTGCTGATTACGAGCGGTACATTCTCTGACAGCACTTCCAGCCTTCCCTCGTAGTCCGGGTCATATAATGCCAGAATCTTCTCGTAAAATCCAACCCATGCCGGCTCATAGTCACCCCCGTAACCGCTGCCGTCCTTGACTGCATACACAGTAACTTTCCACCGCGCTATCACTTTTTTTGTCACCGTTGATGTCAGTGATATCGTCGTCGTCCCCTGATTCAGTGCCTTAAAGGTCGCATAATAAGTTCCCGGATTTGCCTTGACAGTAGCAACTTTCGTGTTACTGCTTTTCCATACCAGAGGGTCAGAAGCTCTATCTTTTGTTGTTGCGATATATGTGCCAAGACTTAATGTATAAATATTTCCAGAGATAAACCTATACGGTATCGTAATCGACTTGCCGTTATTGTTCTGGCTCAGGTCATCTTTGTGCAACTGAGAACTGTTTATTTTTATATCATACCCGCCAAGCCTGTGCTCTACATCCCCTGTCAAATCTACATTGTGGTAACTTGCAGGTGTATTTGTTGTCTTTGTCCTGACTGTCGCTGTCTTATCCGCTTTCTGGTTCTTATACAGCGGTGTCACAGAGATTGTATAAGAAGAAAGTTTGACAATCTTTTCATTGTAATATGTATATGCAAACGTTTTTGTCTTTGTCCTGGTTCCGGTATAGTAGTTAAATGCACTACGTGCCGAATTTCCGTCGACTTTCATTTTCCCAGTCGCCTCGTCTATATCCGTTTTCGTATACTGAATCCATGACAGCGCGTTCTTAAGCTCTTTTGCATTCACATTGTCAATATCAAAAATCCGATGCGGGTTGCTAAGGACTATTTTATCAACAACATTCCCTCTTGCATCCTTCACTTCCAGCGCATAATCGTATACCCTGCCATCATCCGCCTCATTGCTGTTTGCAGAATGTGTAAAGTTAATTGTAATATATCTGTTATCCACATAAGTCACTTTCAGCGCTTTCACCGCGCCGATTTGTGCCGCTGTCAGCTTCACCGTTGTCTCCATCTGGCTTCCATCCGCGTCAAAGTCCGTCACTGCAAGATCAAAAGCCGCTTTATTTGGAGATACTGCTGTAATTTCCCAGTCATGCGCTAACTTGCTGCCACCCACATCCGTAATTTCGTAGCCATTCGCTTTTGCCGCCGCAAGCATCTCCTTTGTGATTGTAACACCACATGAACGATACGCCGGTATTTTCTTCTTCTTTGCGTCCCTGTACGCAAGACAATCCGACAGCTTAATCGTCTGTCCCACTGTCATCTTTACCTTTTTTCCGGTAAACGAAGCCGGCTCCGCCGTAATGGTAAGCGCGATCTGCGCATCATAGCCATAGTCATCCTCATGCTGGGTATTGTCCCTTACATAAATGTATACAGTCTTCCTGCCATTCAGGTCAACACCTTTCAGGGTAATCACACCCTTATTGCTAATCTGGGCATATTTTGACTGTTCCAGGCCAGGCTGAAACGGTTTACTCACCCTGCTGTCATACATTGTGTATGACAGCTTCGGCAAGAGATAATTTTTCAGCGCAGCTTTCTCCTCCTTCAAAACCGGGACAAGCGAATATCTGCGCTGGTCAGGTTCCTCGGCAGCATCGTTTCCGCCTGCCCTGTCGGAAAAATATCCGTACACGTTCAGTTGTGCCTTCTTTGCAGACAGCTCAACTGTGTATGCGTCCACGTCAATCGTTCCATCCGGATTTACAGGATGTGTCACCGTATTTTTCTTGTCCGAATCACTTGTCTTAACTGTAAAGTCAAGCTCCAGACCCTGTACCTGCGGCTTTGTGGTCTTAAAACTCCTGACTACACCGCTTGTAGACAGCGTTACCGCCGAGCCGTCATCGAGCGTCCTCGCCGCACTGACATTTCTTACATATATGGCATACTCATGCCCTGCCTCGATTCCAGCTATTTTCTGGATATGTGCTTTCAGCTTCTTGTCATATTCTTTTCTGATTTCCTTTGCATCTAAGTCCTTATTTTTTACATAGGTATAGACTGGCTTCACTGCAAATCCGGCAGCTTTCCACTGACCGTTTTTCACGTCATCAATCGCCTTGTCAAAATCATCCGGTTTCCATTTCTTTCTGCTCTCATATTCCGTTCCCTTTGTGACATCCACCACATAAATCTCTCTGCGGTACCCGTCATCCGGCACGGTAAAGTACAGTTTTACCGACTCATCCAACACTGTGATTTTCTTTACGGCGGACGCTGTTACTTCTCTGACCGTAATCTTTGCCGAAGCCGCTTTTGCTTCCTTTCCTTTACTGTCCCTGACAGGTACGAAGTCCCCCTTGGCGTTTTTATATACAGGGTATGCCTCCACTATGGTGGCTGCCTTTCCCACCTTGAGCGCTGTCACTGCACCAGTCTCCGGGTCAATACTGATGTACTCGTTTTTTGTCTCTCCGCCCTTGATGCGGTATCTGATAGTAATCACATCCCCCAGCTGAGCCTTTGTAATTTTGAGATTCAGCTGCTGTCTCTCACCTACCGCCATCTTGGATGACACACCGTTAAACGCGATTGATTTCGGCGCAACGGCCTTCGTGAAGTCTTCTTCCAGCACAATGTCTGCCAGCGTAAAGTTCTCTGTATACCCGTCCTCCCATGTGATGCAGAACGACTTCACCGTGTCCTCCTGTGTAAGCGGGAACACTACGTCTACATAGCCGCTATTGTTGTTCCACTCAGCCGTACTCCGGAAATATCCGCCTGCATTCCAAATCGCATTCTGGTACACAAAATTTGCTTTGGCAGCACGGAAATCATTCATAAACTCCTTTGGCGCATAAATTCGAAAGCCAAGGATATTGGCATTCTTTAATATTTCATTTCCGTTCCTGCCTATTACCGTCTGGGGGGAAGCGTTATCAAAAAACTTAATCGCCCCGCGTGGCCTTATGGTATATGTGCCGTCTGTCAGCTCAAAGCCAATGCCTTTTGCAGAAAGTGTATTGGTCGCGCTAATCGCAGTAATATCTGCACTTCCCCTTTTTTCTATCCTGACTTCTGCAGTCCCGTAAGTAATACTGTAGCTCTCCTTCAACGGTGACACAAGGTCATTTGTCAGCTTAATGGTATATTTGCTGCCAAACCGCAGGTATTCCTTGTCTGCCTCCCTGATTTCCCTGTCATCTGTCTGGATAATATATGCCGCTGCTCCGTTAAATGCCGGATATCCGCCCTTTTTGTCAATTTTGTATATATATACAGGACTTTCCTTGTCTGTTCCATCTTCATTTTTGCCATCCCAGCATATATCAAAATCTCCGGCAGCTATCTCTGCATAGTCAAAATACTTCTGATCTTTCCCGACTATGCCCTGAATGTCAATTTCCTCTGTCAAAAGCGCATCCGCCTTCTCGCCTGCATAAAGGATATCCGCCGGCAATGTCTTTGGTGTGGCAGTGATTTCGCGCGGACTCACTGTAAATGTCATATCTGCACATACCTTCTGCCCGTTATCGGACAATGGCGCATATATCATCGACGCGGCATTCTCCTGTGCTGTATCCGCCGCATCTGATGTCTTTAGTTCGCCGCCCTCATATCGCAGTCCAAGGGTGTAGATCCCGCCGTATACCGCATTTTTATTTGCGTACCATTTCCCGTTCTTTATCCAGTAAATATTTATCTTTGCAGGATCGTAGCCCTCATCTGTATTTACGATGTTTTCCGTCGAAAGCCTGCTGTCCTCCGTCAGCGCCTCGTCTGTGTAAAAGCGCAGCGCCTGCGCCGCCGCTTTCAGGTCAACCGGCTCTCCGTCATACACATGCCCCAGCGCCTTAATTTTCTCCGCGTCAACTTCGACGTAAATCTGCTGGTCATAAAATCTGACAGCGCTTACTGATTCATAATGCTTCTCCTCACCAGTCAGCTTATATGTCTTTTCATCCCGGGTTGTATAGTTACTGTCATAATTGTAGTCCGCGCCGGCAAGCCAGTCTATACTGCCAGTCCAGCGCGCTGCTATGCCATAAGTAAAATCCGCATCAAAAGACACGCCGTCCGCCAGAATCCATTCCGCTGGTTCCTTGTCCTGCCCTGACACAGGATCCTTCTCTTTTCTCATAACCTGCCATGTCAGACTGTCAAGATTCATCTCGGGCTTATGCCCATTTTTCATCTCGTAATCGGCTATTTCCTCCTCCGTCGGAAGAACATAGCTTTTCTTTTCCGCATCCGTAAGCGCATTATATGCATCCATACTGTTGTGGGGCAGTTTGTATATGGTAAAGTCTACCGTATTGACTTTACCCAGTCCGCCTGCCATGGTTAAAATATTCTCACCGTCTTTGACATACCGCTCTGCCGGAACGACAACGACTTCCTGACGGGCTACCTTGAAAAATACTTCCGTCTCCGCAGACTGATACACGTATTCTGGATCATTGTAAACCACCGTCAGGCGGTATAACCCCGCATTTTTAAAGGTGTCAAATGAGCCGTCCGCCGCATCTGTCCAGCCAAGCTTATCCGAATTTTTCTCATCGTAAGCGTTAAAATCTATGTACTGTCTCTGTACTTCATCCCATTTTTCCAGATATGCTTCATATTTATCCAGTGTCGTATAACTCCATGTATAGGAAAGCGAATCATCTGTAGGCAAAACCGGAAGCGCATCGCCGATTCCGCCGTCTGCACTGAATTTGTGAATCTTTGCCTGCTTATATGAAGCGCGGTCTCTGAAAAGTGCACTCTGGTCGTAAATCTTTACAGCCGGATTTTCCAGCGTCCCCTGCCGGATATCATCTGCCGCACCAGAATCCAGCATATCCTTGTTGTCCGTCTTAAATGCATCCACGATACTATCCGTTACAATCTGTACGCTCTCAGTCCGCATCCCTTCAACAGGAACGGACATTGCAGTGTCCTCAAGCGTCTTTGTCGTAATGTCTGCAAGATAGTTTTTGTTGGCGGAGTTGGTGGTCACATCCGTTATCGGTATTTTCTGATTTCCAACCTGCAGTTTGCTGCCATCATTATCATACAGAACCTTATTTCCTGTAAAGCGAACCCTGAACGCAAACGCTGCCGATTCCAGCTCATTTGCTTTCACACCATGCGGCAAAGCACATGCCTTTAGCTCCTCCGCGTCATCCACCACGACTTTAAGTGCTCCTGTAACTTCTTCCCATATTACTGTCTCTGGGTCAACATCGACTGGCTCCTGATCTTTGTATGTCACCTCCACAATACGTCGCTCAAGGATAAATTCAGGCACATAATATTGTGTCTTGTCTTTGTCCGTATCCGTAACATTCCCACTGTAAGATGTGCCCCAAAAATCAGGAGATATTTCCAGCGCGGTACTGCCTGCTTCCATTATGCCTGCCGTCTCATTCTTTACCAATGGGTAGACACCATAGGTAATCTCAGACAGTGCTTTTGTGACGTCATCCGCGGCCATTCCGTCGCGGAAATTAGCTGTTGTTAAGCTTTCCGGATTTACCCTGATAACGACGGGTGCGGGGTCAACGGTAAACCGGACTGCCTCGCTGTGCGACTTCTCATATGCACCGTCGTCACCGGCATAGCTCCATATGATATAGTACTCCCCTGCATCCACAGGATCTAAATCCATTGGTTTGTAGATATACCACTGGCCCTCCTTGATTTCGCCTGCTTCCTCGTCAACGTCATATGCGCTGCCGCTATTCAGACGGATGCGTGTATACCACTTTGCCTCCAGAGCTGCTCCATCGAGAACCCTATCGCTTTCACCGTCTTTTCCCAGCACAAACACTGTCGGTACACCGCTCGCTTTTGTGACGGTTCCCGACTCATCTGTCACAGCTTCAGTAAAAAGATCCTTTGTCACCTCGTCAATTGCCCAGGCTTTCTCCGGAACATACACCTGAATTAAATCCTCGCCTGCATCTTTCCTGCTGAAACGGACTTCTGTTTTCTGTCGCTCGTCTACTTCAATAATGTAGTACATATTAACCGACAACTTGTAGTTTCCGGATGCGTTCTCCGCGAGGCCGACACTGCCGATGGTCAGGACGTAGTCTTTGTCTCTTGCAAACTTATCTAACGCGTCCATCGGCTTGCGCGCGCCGTTCTCATCTATCACGTAGAGATAAAGCGGAAGCTTTTTATCCGGGTCATCTTTTCCCTCGGCATCCTTTGTCACAAGGATATCCCTGCTGACATCGTATTTTTTATCTTTATAGCTGACTGTATAATTTTTGTTCACTGTATCTATAAACTCTGCCGCGGTTTTACCGGGTGCCGTTGTCTTATCAAACACAATCCCGACATCTGCCTTCTCAATGGTTAGAGAAACCGTCAAGTCACTTTCCAGTTTTTTGCAGAGACCGTCCAGATTGGATAAGTCCATGGAGACTGTCAGCACATAGTCGCCTGCATCCTTTGGAAAAGCATTGACAAGGGGCGTATCTGTCTCCCCCTCGGCTTCCGCTTTTCTTACCCAGCTGTATGTAAGCCTGTCCTTCAGCGTATCTATCGTTTCCCCATCAACCTCCACACGAATCCAGCTGTCCACCGCCTGCTGGAAATCACTGCATTTGCTGTCCTGTACATACTCTGTGCAGAAATGCAAATCCTTTTCGCCAAGTACACGGGTAAATCCATTATCCGTCTGCGCGTATGCATCCGCTTTTTTGTCGTCAACAATTATTTTTGCGACATTTTTCGCGTTCTCCTCTGACTGGTTTGGCGTCTCATCCTCCGCGGCTATTTCAACCATGTTTTCTGTATCGGTGATCGCTGTCTCAACAGTCGCTGTCTCAACCGCTGTTGATAACATTTCCCCAGCATCGGACTCCTCCACCTGCTGCCCAGACTCCTCCTCAGACTCCGGCTTCCCGTCAGATACTGGAGTATCGCTCTCACTTCCAGTCACTGTCTCCGCTGCGGTGTCCTGTTCAGCGTCTGTTTCCGGTACATTCCCAGCAGCTTCACCAGCACCGTGTGCCTGTGTGTTTTCGTTCAGAACTGCATCTTCCACTGTCTGGCTTTCTGACGCCAGTGCTGTCGCCGGCATTGACTGGAATGCCATCGCCACACTTAGTATAATTGGCAGGGCATGCTTTAACAAAGCATGTTTAAACAGTTTTCGTCTAAACATTTTCATAGTCTCCTTCCATGTTTTATTAGGTTAATCAGTATCACGTGTCATTTATTGCAATTTCAAATAAACATACTGGAAATAAATACCAGTCCCACATAAATGATTATACTTAACATTATGCTTTTTGGTAACCCCTTTTGGGCATATTTTTTATGCTTCATTCAACAATCTTTTTTATGTTATCAGCATAAAAATTAGTTGCTTTGTACATTTCTTTTCTTTTTTTACCTATTATGCACAAATTTTGTACGATATTTCCGTCTCTATTTGCCTATCTAAGCAGCCGTTTCAATATATTACTCCGACAGCCAAATATCACAATATGTTAGGTATTTCACTACCGAAGTAACAATCTTTCACCATACAGACATAAAAAGACCAAGGGCTTTATTCCCTTGGTCTGGAAACGCCGGAGACGTCCTTTGCATGTGCGCTATTTATGGTGTCCAAATTCAAAGTCAAATGATACTGTAGTAAATATATCGTGTCCCTGTATAACTGCCGACTCCTGTAATCGTGAGACATGCAATCCCTTTCTGTGCGGCGTTGGCATAGGAACAGATATAATCCTTGCCTTGTCTGAGCACAGTACCATTGTCACGCACCTCTTTAAGTTCCAGATACACAGGCTGACCGTCATTGTACTTTAGCTGCTTCGTTCCCGTCGAGATCTGAAGCGTCTCCACGGACTTTGGCGTAATCGTGAAATACATATTCTTGCTGCCTTGGAGATAGTCTGTTCCGGTCAGACACACAACCGCCGTTCCCGCACTGATATTTTTGCTGTAGGCTGCTGTGTAGGGGAGTGTATACCCGTCTGCCGCATCTTTTATAGGCGCAAGCTGCCTAAGTTCCTCGTCGGTAAGTGTGATTTCGCTTCCGGTATATGGCTTCTCAATGGCGCGCGCCGCGTCATAATCAATCGCTTGTGCCATTGTCGCCTTTGTGATATTGAACCTGACCGTCGCGCTCCCCTTATATAGTCCATCGCTTTTTGCCTTATAGGTCACAGACGCCTTTCCAGGCTTTTTGTTGTTTTTAAATGTGATGTCATACTGGTCTGTCCCAATATCCTGACCATTCAAATCCTTGATCGGATATCCCGCGAACGTTACCGGCTGATTCAAATATGGCTGGTCAGGTATGACTGGCAGCACCAGCTTTTTTAATTCCTGTTTGACAACACGGAATTTTTTTGTCTTGCTGCCCTTATAGTTTGAACCTGCCTTGGCTGTCACTGTAAGTGCTGCTTTTGTCGAGACAGCGGTGTTATTTTCTGCTGCCATGTCATAACATTCTGCCGGAACTACCAGCTTTCCAGCCTTTACCGTTACTTTGTCCGGCAATACTGAGCTGCCCGTATAGTATGCATCGGAAAGTGTCACGGATGAAATGGACGCGGGGACTATCTTAAAATGCATGACTGCCGCCGTCTCATCCATTTCGTAATTATCAGACAGCAGCACCTGTGCATATGCGTCCGCTGTCACACTGCCATTTTCGTCATATGCCACATTTACATTGCTTCCATATACTACTGTATAGTCTTTTCCCGCCCCGGCTTTCAATGCCTTTTTGCCGTCAAGCACTCTGACTGTGGGACATATCTCTTTCTGTGTGTATGTCTGGTCTTTTATTGACTGCACTGCTGTGTTTTCCAGCTTTTTCTTTTCGATTGTGAACGCCATCCTGCGTGTTCCTGCGTAGGCGCCCTTTCCCGTGACCGTCACGATGGCAGTGCCTTTTCCTGCATTGACATTATTACTGTATGTGAGTGTATAATTGGCGGAAGACAGTGTATTTCCCGCTGCGTCCTGTATCACAAGCTTTGGTTTCTGCGTCTTGGCATTGTACGTATAGACCGCGTTTTCATCCGCAAACCGTATATTGAGGGCGTTGATATCTCTTTTGCTCACAACATTCTTTTTTAATGCCGTGTCCTTACTTTTTACCCTGTAATTCCCACAGAGCGCAATTTCTATGTCATATTTTTCGCCCAGCGCCAGCTCATCCATCCTGACACGGGCGCCCGTTCCGGCTTTGTAAATCGCAAGGGTATCTTTCCTGTACTGCGTCTCGTCAAGGTCTTCCTTGCCCGCAGTCACCCGCAGCCTGCTGCCAGCTTCGTCATATGCAATCTGCACGCTGATGCTGCCCTCGGCTATCTCTTTGGGCTGTATGGTAAAGGGCTGCGTGATTTTACCTGTGTAATTCCCGATGCCTGTGACTGTCACGCATGGCGCCTCCTCTGCTGACATGTCAGCTGCGTATGTGTTCTTTTCATAGGAAAGCGTGTAGTCTTTTCCCTTTTTTAATGTTTTACTACCCCTTTTCACAGTGACTGTCGGTGTCAGTACTTTGCCGGAATACACTGCCTTTGCAACGGTAACCGCACAGTCAGGCTCGATACTCCTGGGCATGATTGCAAAGGTCTTTGTCACTTTTCCCTGACACTGCCCTTTGCCAGTGACAGTTATTGTCGCGTTTGTTCCCGTGTTTATGTTGTTTTTGTATGATACAGAATAGCTGTCAGCAGGCAGTTCAATACCGTTTACAAGCACCCGTACAGTCGGTTTCACCGCGGTTCCGGTGTACTCCTGTGCCGGAATTGTGCCTGTCCCGTCTGCCGCGATAACCATCTCCTCTGTTATCACCGCCTTGGTAATCGTGACAGGGACATTTAACTCGCCAGCATAATTGTTGACTCCTGTAATGCTTGCCGTATACGTTCCTGCATTGCGTGGTTCTTTGTCAAATGTAATTGTATAATCGGTTCCTTTAACAAGCCGGCGTCCATCGTTGTGTATCACCAAATCATCCTGAACAGCCCCATTATATAACATCGTGGCTGAGGCTGCCATTTCCTCTGTTATCTCTTTGGGCAGGATTGTAAATGTCTGTTCAACCGTTCCTGCGTATTTGCCGATACCTGTTATAACAGCCTTCGGCGCTGTTTCGCTGTCCCGATCTGCCGCCCTGTCATTGTTGAAATATACAACCTGAAAATCGACATCCCTGACAAGCGCTTCGCCCATATAACGAATCTCAACAGGCGGCTCATTATGGATACCGTTAAATTCCTGAGCGTCTATCTCCTTTACCATCTCCGTAGTCAGCAAAACGTTTTCCTGCGGAGGATTAAATGCTCCATCTGTCGTATACGCTTTAATTCTGTATGTAACTTTTGTTTCCGCATCTTCACCCGCGGCATCCTTCCATGCATCACCCGCTTTCACAAATGTCTCACCAGAATTTGTCTTTGCTACAAAACGCACCGCACCGCCGTTATCATATGTCTGATCCACAAAGATTGCCGCTCCCTGCCCGTCGTTTATCTTTCCGCCGGACAATGTGACTACAATACTAAATGTACTGCCCTCTGGTATGACAACATACTCGTCAAGCTCAATGGTATGATACCCCTGAAACGCTGTGGTTCCCTCCGTCCTCGAACAAAGCCTGCCCGACTGCGGATTATTTACATCTGTTAAATCTGTATAGACTTCCACAGTATAGTCCGTCTCCACCGATGCAATACCAATACCTGCCGCCTCAATCATCTGGTTCCCTGTGCTCTTGTATACTGCAGCAGCCGTTATCTCGTCGCCTTTCTGATACTGAACGCCAACTGCACCATCATACTGATAGATATGGTCATAATTGTCAGCCTTCTCAAAATCAAATACAAGCATCGTATCGGACAGCGATGCGTCCTCATAGGACATCCAGAAATACCCATCATCGCCGTATCCGCTTCCCCAGCTGTTCTTGACAAGCCATGCCCCATTCTCCTTGGGCAGGCGGGGTTTTCCTTCGAATGCAAGAACCTCCTGCTGGTTGATAAAGGTATAAGCAAAATTGTTTCTGTCAAAATTGTCATCCCATCCCACTATAGCGACACCATGACCTTCCTCGTCATTCATCGGCTCATAGTAGTAAACCGCAGGACCTTCATATTTGTCCTGTCCGTATTTCTCCAATATCACATCGACATATCTGCTGTCATTATTTTTACTGTATTTATAGTAGATGCTCACAACGCCTTTATCCATGACCGCCCGTTTCACACTGTCGCGATCGTTCTTGTTCAGCCAGTATGCATTCTGCATGTGCAGCACATCTTTATATGCATATTCATCTGCTATTGTCAGTTCTTTTGTCTGATAGGATTCCTCAAGCGGATAGACAAGACTGCTGTCGAGCGCCTCATCAGCAGCGCCAGTCCATCTGGCAAGGGCAAATGCAGTAAATACATTGTTCCCTCCCTGCATTACCTTGGGGCTGGTCAGCGGAATCACTTTATCCCCTTCCAGTCCCCCGTCAGGACCTGTCAGCCCATCATGATAAAAGAAGTTTACAAGGTGTGTCTCCGAGAGGTCAGCCTCGCTTCCATACAGTTTCTTATATGCACTCTCCGCTGTCGCCATCGCTGCAAATGCCCAGCATGTTCCCCATCCGCCCTGATTCCTGATTGCAGAGACCTGTCCGGCTTCCACTGCCGAATAGGCTGCCGGCAGCGTTTCCGTGTCCGCATACAGTCCAAATGTCCTGTACCCGGTAGCAGCGTTTCCAAGACGGTCTGCCTCAAATCCACTGTCAATATAACCGCTTGCACAATACCCATCCTCCTGAAACTGTCTGTCCAGTTCAGCTTGAAGTTCGGAGAGTATCTCAGAGACAGACTCCTCTGATTCCTCGTCCGTCGTTTCCGTTTCAAATGTTTCTGTCTCCATTGTTTCTGTCTCCAGAGTCTCTGCCTCCCCGATTTCTGTCTCCAGAGTCTCTGTCTGGGTTACCTGCGTTGTCTCCACTTCGGTCATTTCTGTTGTTTCTGGCTCACTTATTTCAACCGTTTCAGCTTCTGAGGATTCTGCCGCTTCTGCCTCTGTTTTATCTGCTGTTTCATCGTTTTCTTCTGTTTCTGGCTCTGTAAATCGCGGACTGTCCGTTTCTGGCTCTGTAAACCCCGAACTGTCCGTTTCTGGCTCCACGGTTCCATCCGCAGCTTTCTCAGTTTCATTTTCCAGGCTGCCTGAAACAACATTATCCGTTTCTGCCGCCACAGCATATATATCCGCACTTGTCATGCATACCGTTATACACAAAAAAAACGCCAATAATCTTTTTACACTGCCATACATCACTTATTTCCTCCTCTGTCAATGTAATTATATCAATTTTAATATATATTTCAAGGCTGAAAAAACAGGAAACAGATAAAAATCCATGCAAAAGAAAAAGGAATCCCTCTAAAGGAATTCCTTTTTCACTTCATTTCATTGTCAGATTACTGAACTGTAATTGCTACAGTCGCTTTCTTTCCTGATAATGTTTTAATAGTAAGTGTTGTCTTACCTGGCTTCATTGCTGTAATCACACCATTATTATCTATGGAAGCAATTCCAGCCTTGTTGAATGAATATGTAACAGGATCTTCACCATATCCAATGTTTTCCTTTGTATAAACAGTAGCATTTGCAAAATCAGCACCCCTTACAGATGACTGAATCTGAGGAACAATTGTAAACTGATCACCTGCATTTACTGTCTTCTTCTTAATAGCAGTTCCATTCTCTGTAGCTCTTACAGCTTTTGTCTTGTTGCCAACTACATAGATATATGCATATGCAACTGCACCGCCATCAGCATAAGCGCCAACCTTAATTACTGTACCTGCGCTGTACTGTTTTACAGGAACCTTTACTGCAGTCGTTTTCTTAACAGACGCATTCTGAATAGTAGTTGTTCCCTCTTTTACTACTGTATTTCCGTTTTCATCAATTTCTCCGACTATTTTCTTCCATGTAATCAGATCCTTTGACCCACTCGGAAGCTGCTTCTTTACATTAATTGCAATATCCTTTGCATTGCTGTTCGCAACTACAACAAATACATTCTTATTCAGTGTAAGGGATGTTGCCTTCTGAACAGCCTTAACTGTAATTGTCTTCTTGTTTACTTTTGCAGATTTCTTGCCATTCTTTTCATTAATTGTAACATAGCTTGCTGTAACTTTTGTTGTACCACCCTTCAGGACTGAGAGCTGACCATTCTCACTGATAGTACCTACCTTAGCACTTGATGAAGCCCAAACAATTGCATCATTATACTCCGGAGTAGGAGTTGTGCACGCTTCATTGCCAAATGCAAGTGCCTGATAACGATATTTTCCACCAGATACAGCGCTAGCAGTTGCTGCATTCTTATTAAAAGCAATTACTGTACCAGGAGCGCCATGTGTAACATCAGTTACTGTAATATTTTTAATATCAGCCTGTTTTACCTTGACATTACATTTAGCTGTTTCCTCTTTATTCGTTCCATCTTTAAATTTAGCCGAAACCTTAATAGTACGGTTATCTTCATCTATAGGATTCTTAGTTGTATCAACCAAGAGATTTGCAGATGTCACAACACCTTTTCCATTAACCTTAATATTCTTAACGTTTTTTGCTGCCGTATCCGGCTCAGCCGCATTACCTTTAAGAGCGCTAAAAGAAACCTTTGTCTTGCCCACAGGAATTACTGTACCGCCTATTACATTTCCGTCGCTGTCTTTCTTACAATCATCTGCATAAAGAACAGCCGTCAACGAAGGCTTTGCACCTGTCCAAGTTTCAATATCTGCTACTGCTACTCCAGATGGTGTGGAATTAACAGTAATCTTATATGTAGCCTTCTTGCCGCTTGAAGCTTTGGCTGTAACTGTCGCTGTACCTACACCCTCTGCGACGTCAATCTGAACCTGCAGTATTCTGGAATCGCTATCAGACTTAAGTTCAGTCATCCTTACAACTGGTGTCTTCGGGTTCTTTACAGACCACTCTACAGAATCGGTTACCACATCACCAGTATTCTTAGGTATAAGGTTAACTTGCAGTGTAACAGTTCTATCCTTTAACTTACCATAGTCAAGTATGTTGTCGCCTTCAACAGGTTTAATTTCAACCTTATTAGCCGCAACACCCGGATTAAGAACAATTTCTGTCTCTGCCTTGCAGCCGTTTTCTGTCACTGCATAAAGCTTAATCGTCTCTTCTGCCGGTGCTTTCTTAACTGTCATCTTTCCGTTGTCAGCAATTGTTACTTTCTTCTGATCATCCTTACCAACATAAAAAGACACATTGCATGTTGCAGTACTAGGAGTCACTGTAATAAACTGATTCAAATCATATGTCTGCTTAAGATAAAACTTCTCAGGAAGATTGCTGAACGCAATGCTGCTTGCAAACTCTTTTACAGAAACTACTGCGTCTGCATAGAACTCGCCGCTATCGAGCTTTGTGTTTGCATTGTAGTCAATAAAAGCACGGACAGTCACCTGACCACCTTTTTTTGCTCTTACATTAACCATGCTGGTATCTTCGGAGCCATCTGTATTCTGATAATATGAAATACCAACAGTCTGATCTTCATTGCCGAGAACTTCCCATCTCAGGTATTTGTCAATAATCTCTTTTGTCTTCTCATCTGCCTGGAGAACCATCTCCTCATTGCTTGGGTCATAGTCGCTGTAAAGAACCCTTGCCTGCAGTCTGTCTCTGTCAACTGCACCGTTTACCTCAAGTGAAAGACTGGTCTTATCCAGCGCAAGCCCGATAACCTGTGCCTCTCTCTCCGGATCCTTTAATATATCCTCAAATTTGTATGTACCTGTCTCTGTGCTGGACAGTGTCGCTGTGCCGCTGCTTTTATCGGCGTCATCTGTTGAGGTATATACATCAGCAATTGATGCTTCTGTCGCTGAAGCAGTTATTGGTGTAGAGATAACCATGGCACCCACCAACAAATATGCCATTAATTTTTTAATAACTTTAACTTTCATAGCACCTTCTCCTCCGTTATAGATTTACTAATTCAGCATACACCTAATATTGCATTTGTGCAAGCTTTTTTTTCATTTTCATCATTTTTCCAGACTTGTTATCTTTCTGTCCTTTGTGCAATCTGATGCATTTTCTCGCTATCTTCCACGCATTTGCCTGTCAACCTGCCGCCACCGGCTATGTTTCGTCAGCTGCCTGCGGTTCCGTTTTGTGAAGTTGCACATTTCTTCCCCTGATATTATCAGCAAATATTATATCGGTTCGAAAATGTTTATTCATTAGTACTTATCATTATTTTATTCCGGCAACACCTCCTTATATATGTTCCATGTCTTCACGAGCTCCTGACTGTTGTTAATGACCAGTGCATAGCTGCCTACTGTCAGCACAACCTCACACTTCTCCATAATTTCCGGATCGCCCAGATACCTGTTATTTATAATGAATATGTCATCCCGGTCAAAATCCACTTCCGACATCGGCACCAGACTGACCTCACGATCCATCAGCATAAACTGAAGCAGCGATGCCTGTTTGTAGTTAAGCGCGTCATTGACAAAATACACATCACTTTCCCTGCTTATGACATTTGCCCATGCAGCGACATCGGGAAGCGCTCCTGACTGCTTCATATTCCTAGAGTTTACGTAATTGTTGATAATGGCATCGGACAAATGGTTCCATGCTGCAAGCGGAATCATCAGAGCCAGAACGCACCGCACCGTGACTATGGCAGTGTTCAGCCGCATCTGTCCCGGTATTTTTGCAATGCGATTGCCAAACAGCTTAAATATCATAAAAAACAACACTGTTAACGGCAGAATATATCCCGTGAGCTGCTGTATCTTGCCTGTGGGAGACTCATAGTTCCAGAATACACGTCCAAACATAACTGCATGGGCAAGCTCAAAATGTGTGCGCTGCAGTTCATCATACACGTACTGACAGTACATTCCCGCAGCGCCATACAGCGCCCCGCAGATACCAAGCATGATTAGCCAGTGCTTCTCCGCCAGCAAAATATCGACACTATATATAAGAAGTATTGCTATCGTGTACTCAATATAACGTCCATGGACAAGGTCATCTACCTTGAACAAACCTTCCTTATATATGGCGCAAATCATAAAAGTACCTGCCCACGCCAGAAATACACCGAAAAACCACAGATGCCGCGCCGGATCCCCGCCAAGGCGCCTCAGGCCTTCATCCTTTTTTCCCAGAAGCGCGCTGACCGCCCTTCTGACGCTGTCTACTGTTATCCAGAATGCATTTGCGATAAGATTGCGCATGCCCCAGCAGATAACCAGCCCGCTTCCTGCCGCCAGGTAAAACCACTTTCCTACAATGCTGGTACCCAGGCGTATCAGACCAGGCCGCGTAAATATGTTTCTGACTTTTCCCCACTGTCCTGCAAAATCATTCATGGCAAGTCTGTCCGGAAGCGCCTCTGCTGCAGCACTCCCCTGCCCAGCCCTGCTCACCACATAGATGACCGCAGCCACCGTCCCGGCCGCAGCCAGCACAAATACCAGGCGAACCTTCCCCTGGTCAACAAGGTACAGTATCAGCAGTGCAATGAGCAGAAGCACTATCATCAAAGCTGTTTTCTTTGTGCATGCATAGGAAAGCAGTTCTGAAAATCCCACGGGAGGTTTTCCCATATACAGCGTATTCTGAAGATTCTGTTTTATTACAGAATGAATCATGAGACTCACGCACATTACCACCCCGAAAGCTGTCGTCTCCCGCAGCCTGCTCATTCTCCGCAGCCGGATAAGGAGCACTATCATCACAGCAGTTATAAACTGTGCCAGCGTCCGCTGGTGTATCGTATACATATATACCGAAACCAATGCAAACGCCGCGTGATTGGGGACACTTGGCTTATCCGTCACGCGGTGCATCGTATAGAGAAATACCCAAAAGAAAAAGGTAAGCGCACACTCTGAAAGGGTAATGTGCGAATATATTTTATATGCCGGATAAAGCATCACCACAAAACATGCGGCACATCTGACAATCCAGTTCATGTTCTTCATGTATCGTCTGCACAGCTTCACTGCGATAAAGAAACTTGCCACAAGCATAAGCAGGTTGAACGTTGTCGCAAGCTGATATATGCCATCCCAGCCCCCAACCCCCAGCCAGGGCGCTATAATGCGAAGCCCCAGAAGAATCAGACTATATCCATAGGAATAGTATGCAATATTTCCCGTAATAGATGACCAGTCCAGCCCCATAAAATAAGAGCTGTTTGCCCAGTAGCCGTATTCATCGTCCAACAGTATAGGCATCACAGACTCATCCAGCTTATAGCTGTAGAGCCAGAATAATGCAGCCGCCAGTATACACTCAAGCCAAAACTCCCTGCTGCGCACAACCGCCATCATGCGCTCCTTACTGATTATCCTTTTAATGGTAAAACTTTTTAAGGCAATATTTTTTGTCATATTTCATCGTCATCTTTCCTTTTTTCCCCTTCGGGGTCGAGCAGCCCAAATTCCAGCTTCTTCATCCGGAACTGAATATCCTCAAGCAGTTTGCGGTTCGCAGATATGATGTCCGCCTGCATACCAGACACAAGCGTCTGGAATCCTATAATAATCATCATCGCCGCAAGAATCAGGGACTGTGTGTGCCCTGAACCGTTTCCACTGAAAAAAAAGCACAAAAAACGCACGCCAATTGCAGTTCCTCCTATAATAAAGACACTTCCTATCAATGTAAAAATTTTCATAGGTTTGTACATCAGTACTGCGCGGAGTATGGTGAGCATGGACTTCTTGATATAGGCGCCCATGGAATTCATCAGTCTTGATTTGCGCAGTTCCGGATTGGTGTGGACAGGCACTGATGTGATTGCCATCTTGTTTCTGCCCGCCTGCACGATTGTCTCGAGCGTGTATGTATATTCATTGTGCACGTTTACCCGCATCGCAGCTTTCCTGCTGTATGCGCGGAAGCCGCTCGGTGCGTCAGGTATATTTGTCTTGGACGCCGCGCGCACGACCCAGCTGCCAAAACGCTGTAATTTCTTTTTTATCCATGAAAATTCTTCGATCTCATCTATCGGGCGTTCACCGATTACGATATCCGCCTTTTTTTCCAGTATGGGCCGCACAAGCTTTTCAATATCTGCGCCGCTGTACTGGTTGTCCGCGTCCGTATTTACAATAATGTCCGCGCCGTTTCGCAGGGCAAGGTCGATTCCCGCGAGGAATCCTTTTGCCAGTCCCAGGTTTCTCTTGAAATGGACTATGTGCTGCACACCCCACTCCCTGGCAATGCGCTCGGTGTCGTCATCGCTTCCGTCGTTGATAATCAGATATTCGATCTCGTCTATGCCGTCTA
Source organism: Lachnospiraceae bacterium (assembly GCA_029068555.1). Lineage (GTDB taxonomy): Bacteria > Bacillota > Clostridia > Lachnospirales > Lachnospiraceae > COE1. The sequence continues at coordinate 107,304 of JAIECJ010000094.1, read as the reverse complement.
TCTGGCGCGGCAGGTCATTTAACGCAATTTCCAGTGTCTCCGCCTCATTGTAACAGGGGATTTGTATGATTAACTTCATTTCTCTTCTGCCCTCCGACATCTATGGTCCGTTCACTATGTCGATATGACTCATTCTATATCGTAATGGGCGATGTGTCAAGGCAGTAAAATATGGCAGGAGCTATGACTATATAAACTCTGAATTTATTTCTTCGCTTGATACGACTAATTTTATTATTTTCTGCCAAACCAAACAAGGGACAGAATTGACCAATTGCTCCGTTGGCCAATTCTGTCCCTTGTAATTTGTTGGATATCTGATAACATTAAATATAGATTTAAGAAATGGAGGTTTTATTGCAAATGAAAAATTCTAAATTAAGAAAACTATTGGTACTTTTTGCACTTGTTATTATTATCCAAAATGGGATCATCATTGTGCAAAACACAGGTAATGGTACAGAAACCGGCTCAGAGAACGGAGTTGCTCCTTGTAGTGATTTTCCGGGGCATGACGAAAGCTATAACTAATTTCATTTTTTGTACGTCAAAACCCTTTGATAATTCAAGATAAATTATTCTTGGTATAACTTATTATTATAAAATTTTTCTTCAAATGTTTGTTTGCAAAAATGACTGAGTAAAATGCATTGTTTTAATCTTTCAGTCATTTTTTCTTTTTCTAAATCCTGTCCACTTTGCTCCTTCTGTTCTTTATCATTCCATAATATGTCATACAAAATATTACTGACTGCCCAAACCCTATTGCACTTCAATGATTCTTTCAGTATCTTATTGTCTATATCAGTTGCTATATTAAACTCTCCCATATTTGCCAATTCACTTGCCATGCGAATCATGACAAACTCGTACATAGCAATATAGTCTGACAGAACATACTTTTTCTCATAACAATCAAAAAATCGCCACAATAAATTAATATACCTTCGTTTCTTTTCCCCCTCAATGCCTTGTATCATTTTACGGATACATGACATTTCCATCTCCGTCAGATAAATTTCATCTGCCAAAAATAATTTATCAATATCCAATGTACATTTAAGAGCCTTTTCTTCTCTTATAACAAGTTCTTCTTTGGTTATTTTATTCTCCATCCAATCTAGAGATGTTTCTAATTCTATAATATATTGCTGATTCTCCGGAATCTCAAGTAAAAGCTTCTCTTTCATTAAGTTCAATATATCTCTACATCTTGCAATATCATGATTATTGCGGCAAATCAGCAATTCATCCCTTAACTTTAACACTTCCCTATCATTTGTCACAAGCCGCGCCCTCTGGTACTCTTTAGATAACCCAAGCCTGCGCATCAGCGTTTTCAGCAGATCCTGATGCATATTTCTTTCCATTTTCTCTGTCCTGCGCAACGTCTTTGTCGCACAGATTCCCTTGCAAAGCTCCTCCTGCGTCAGACCATACATTTTCCTGCGAATACGCAGAACATCACCAATGTAAAATATCCATCTTTGCCGATACAGATAAACACAATCCTGCATATATGCCGGAATCCCATATTCCTCATAGAGCTTTCTCAACAAATTTTCCAACTCCCTGCTCTCCCTGTATTCATCCGTGCCTTCCTCAATAATTTCCAGTATTTTGCACTTTACTTCCAACAATTCAAGCAAGTAGAATGCCCTCCCAGTGTCCCGCAGCATCTCAATCGCCTGATTGCAGATTCGTAGACTTTCGTTTAGTGCACCCGCTGTCTGCCTGCTCTGGTCTGAAAATACTTCCCGCAAATAATAATATGCAATCTTGGGATAAATTTTTACCTTTGACAGTTCGTCATAAACAGTATTCTCCACAAACGCCATTAACGCCCTGCTCTTTTCCAAAAAATTTCTTCCCTTATCCTTAGTGTAGAACTCGTATTCCAAAACCATATTGATTTCCTGTATGGATAGCAAACTTTTTGCCAGACACAAATCCTCTATTTTGGGAACGGTCATTTTCACTGCCTTTTCATAACAAGCACCAATTTCCACCGAATCTGCATTTTGTTGTTTCAAAGCCTCCGCTTTCATCACAAGACAAAACTGCTGTTTCAATTTACTATTTGACGACATTTTTCTCTCATACTCCGCAATCAACCGCTGTGCCTTCTGTGTTTCCCTTTGCTCCACCGCTAACAAAATATTTCGCTGGCATTCCCACGCCCTGTAATCGTCAATATCCAGTAGATTTTCATACAAATCACTTGCAATCCCCAGCCGCCCCAGCAACCGATCCCTCATATTTTTATGAACCGGACGCTGTCCTTTTTCTATTCTTGAAAGCTGACTTATCGACATCAATCCCTCAGCCAACTGCTCGAAATGTATATCCCGTTCTTTCCGAACCCTCTGTAAAAAATTCGCGAAATCCTGATCGGATTCCAACGGTGCCTTTTGGAAATCCTTGTTCATCTGCATCTGGTCAGTCTTACTCCTTCTGTAATAAAATGTTATTATACAATACATTCTACTACAAAATTCTACATATTTCTTCCATTTACTGTTAAATAATTGCTTTTTCTATAAATTGCTTTTCATAAGCTTACATAAAATGTAAATTACAAAGCTAAAATAACTGATAATCCTGTATTATCTGTTGAAAATCTGATTGATAATCAGAAGTTATCAACCAAGTACGGAAATAAAATAATAAAAAATTATTCTCTTTTATTAAGGATGCAAACGTATGAATGAAAATATATTTGTAGGTGTAAGTGAGATTTACGCCAAATACCGCCCTGATTATCCTGCTTCCCTAATGAACTATCTTAAATATATTGGTTTAAACTCAGACAGCATTGTAGCAGATATAGGTGCAGGTACTGGTATATTAACAAACCATCTATTAAATCTTTGTGCAAAAGTATATGCCATAGAGCCAAATGATGATATGCGAAATATATCCGAAAAAACTCATAATGGAAATCCAAAATTTCATGCCATAAATGCAACAGCAGAAAATACTACACTTTCAAATAATAGTGTGGATTTTATTACAGCAGCGCAATCGTTTCATTGGTTTGATAAGCAAGCTTTTAGGGCTGAGTGTTTACGCATTTTAAAGCCTTGCGGTAAGATTATTTTAATTTGGAATCGTCGTGATGAGACAAACACAATGGTACAAGAAATAGATGCTATCAGTCATAAATATTGTCCTTTGTTTTCTGGAGCTACAAATGGAATGAGAGGAGCAAATAGTGAGAATGCTTATCAGGATTTTTTTGTAAATGGATATACAACTAAAATAGTTGCCAATGATATTATTTTTGATAAAGAGCGTTTTGTTGGATTGCACCAATCAGCATCTTACCGCCTCAGTGAAGACAATCCAGATTATTTCAATTACATAGGAGAATTGTCTCATTATTTTGATTTACATAGTACAGCGGGGCAATTGATCTTACCCAACAAAACCTGTTGCTATGTTGGAACACTATAAAATAACTGATTAAATAAATGGAATTGCTATGGCCAAAATATTATTTCTAGCGCAATTTGCGCCCACAAACGGAACCGTTTTGGTTCCACCTCAAACACCCGAAGAAAGATTCTATGCAGAAACTTATCATTGGAAAATCGTTGATGTACTAAAAAAATCAAATTACGACTATGAAACAGCAAGTGATGTGAATTATTTTATACAAAACCATGAAAAATATCAATTAGTCTGGTCTGTTTATAATCGTCTGGGATTTAAGAACAGTGAAATATTTATTCAATCATTATGCGAATTTTATAAAATAAAATACATTGGAGCTGCCCCAAATATACGTGCTCTTGTTGAAGATAAAAGTATGTCTAAACAACTCGCTGAACATGTTGAGCTCAGGACTGCTCCATGGGTGACTGCCTCCAGGGATTACCCATTGATAAAGATTGCACCTTTTCCTGGTCCTTATTTTGTGAAACCCCGGTTTGGCAGCGCTTCAATCAATATTGATGAAAGTTCACTTTGTCAGACATGGGAAGAAGCAATACAAAAATCAGAAGGTTATTTCCATAAAGATATTGACGTCATTGTAGAAAAGTATATTGATGGATTATGTTATGGTGTCTCGATACTTAATACAACAAAGGGGGATCCATTAATTGCCCCTCCTCATTATACCCGGTCTGACAAAATTGGAAATATCATGACGCATTCACAAAAACGCTTTGCAGAAAGGGGAATGTCACGGAATACAAGTACAGATGAGGGGCTCAACAATCAGCTTTATTATTTATCAAAACTATACTTCCAAGAAATGCAACCATGTGATTATGCACGTATTGATTTTATTGTTGAAAAAAACAGTTCCATACCATACTTTTTAGAAGTAAATACTCTAATGAACCTTGGCGTTCAAGGTGGTTTTGTAAATAGTTTTTTAGAAAAACATTTTAATACATATGATGAGCTTATAAATCATATATTACAATTGGGATTGTCAAAACTTGATAATAGCAACTGTGCATCAAATCCGTGATAAAAAATATAACCGGGCAAAGACAGCCTCTTCCAGTCCAATTTACTATATTTAATTTTATTTGTAAATTTGTATTTGTAAATGCTATACAATTTTTGTGCATATTTGGTATTTCCCCGCAAAGGATTTTGCCTTATTTCTTCAAGCAAATTTTCATCATTAATACCATTCATATACTCAACAAGAATTCGGTTAATTTTGTAAAATATCTTTGTGGGTACAACACAGGTTTCCCTAATTGATTCATTAAAAATCTCGTCAAGCAGAACAAGCGCTTTGGCGGGATCTTTTTTTGATACATAGAGCGCCTGATTTATTTTTGCATAGATATATGGTGTCTCTGTTGTTCCAGAATTATACAATATGGCATCAAAATATTTAGTAGGATCCTCATCTAATTCGCGCATTAAATAAATTCCATAATTTATATTTAAATATAAATATTTAGAATCATTAAATTCTAAAATCTTAAAAGCTTCTTGGATCTTTTGTTTTAGAAAAATTTGGGCATATTTATCATCATCATGATTCATCAGATACCCAATAAAATTAGAAAGTGTTCGATTATAATTAACACAATCATGGTTTTTAAATTTTGCAAGACAATAGTTATAGTTTTCAATACCGTTATTTACATCTTCTATATAGTAACTTATATTTCGCAAAAGAAAAGGAAAATAGCGAGAATGTTCATAATTTTTATAATAATATTCATAAGTTTCTTCATTTAAGATTTTGTGACATTGTTCATTTTCGCCATTGTTATATAATGCTGTGAATAATATAGCAATAATTAAACAGGATTCATCACGATTATTATTGCAGCGTATCAAATCCCATAAATTATCACAATAATTGCCTTTATGCATTCTTTCCTGTAATAACGCCAAAAGTATTTGACACTCATGTTCATTGCACAAATCTGGGTGTTGTTTCATTCGCAGATATGGGACATCATATACCTGCAAATTATAATACATAGAGCAGACCTGCAATAATTCATTCTTATTCTCCAAATAAAAAAGCTGATCTAAATATTGCTGATCTATTTCATCATTTCCTTTTTGTTTTTGTAACAGTAAAAGTATATATCTTTTTCTCCGATTATAATCCTTATCTAAATTATGTATTGCAAATTTTAGTTGCGGTATAGTCAATGTTTCTCTATACTGCTCAAATACATCAACTATATGTCTGGAAATCGTCAGTTTCTCTACCAGAGATATTTTGATATTTCTCTCTGTCACAATATTTTTATTCAAATGAATGACATTATCCGAGGGATAATCTAAAAAACCAAAATTTCTTAATTGAACTATATATTGCATAAATTCAGCATCAGAAATTTCTTTTAATAGGTATGCTGATTTTTCATAAACATTCTTTAATATATTTATTGCTAAGTTAGTATTTAATATTAATAATATTTTTAATATGCAGATAAGTTCAGGATTCAATTGCAAAAAATCCATATTAAAGCCTCTGATAAAAGACATAATAATATGAATATTGCGCTCATGCTGGTCAAATATGTTAAAATATTCATCCTTTATTTTTTGTTTGTAACACTCAAACAAACCACAAATAAACTGATTGTCGGGGCGTTGAAAAATATCATCAATTTTATGTACATTTTGACCTTCCATGAGCAGTTTTGATATAATTTCAATTCCTGAATCCATAGCATTTTGGGGTATTGTAAACATTATTTTCGATATATCTAAAGTTAACATCTTGGCAAGAAAATCTAATGAAGTGGGTGAAAGCATATCTGCATTATCCAGTAATATATATATATCACTTTTTTTTGTGTTATTGATTTTCTGGAACATATTAATTAATGCTTTTTCAATCTTATAATCCGAGATATGATCAATGTCTACATCAACAGTATCCTTAATCGCCCCGATCAGGCCTTTGGCAAGCATTCCAATATTTACAACAGGAACCAAATCAACTGCTGAAAACAGGGTTAGTACTACACTACGAAAAACCTCATTCCCACTTCTGGTATATTTATCTATTTCACTCTTTTCACAATTAGAAAGTACTTGTTCTGCAATCTGTATTGCCACACTTTCAGGACGTGCACAATCAATGTAAAAACATCGTTGCTCATCTACGCATAAGTCCATTGCAAGTTTTTTTAGATAATGAGAAACTCCACTATTATCAAAATAATAGTATATAACCAAATCGTTGCTTGCCAATGCATTTTTTGCACATGCAAGCTCATTGTCGCGGCAGACGAATTTAAAGTCTTCCATCATATTACCTCAAACTAAGCATTTTTATCATGGATATTTTATATTATTTTATTTATAGAAACGATGGTAAATGGGTAACGTTCGATTTTCAACAGATAATACAGGATTATCAATCAATTATCCCATATTTCTCTTTAAAACCTCTTACAATTCTATAATATTACCATTCCACTCTTTATTCAAGGGACACAATTGACCAAAACCCGCGAATCATCCATATATCGAGTTTTTAAATCATTCAAGTGTTTTTACGCTGGCAGCTAAGTATCGCAACGTCTTACTTGCTCAAATCTCCATCTGCTGCGTTCTCATCAATCGCCATAGCACTTGCTACAGCTCAATCATCTGCCGTGCATATGAAGATTTGTCCGGCACAATCTGTCACGATATTTAACCGCCAAAGTATTAACTGCGTTCTCGTTATCTTGAGCTAATTTGGGAAAGAATAACCCGATTTTCCTCGTTAATCCATTGCTGGCAGGTGGTACACCTCGGAAATTTTTTGCCAACTACTCTTGCGCCTGCCTCATCTGGCTGCAACTCTCGCAGAGCTTTTTTGGACAAAAAATGTTCTACAAATGTCTGGTACTCACTTGCTGTTGTCAGTGGAATACACCCTTGCGGCATTACACTTCCTACTGGTCTTCTGGCCTGTTCCTGATCTTTTTCCTTTTTGAGTGCTTTACTAACATTTGTTCCACATTGTTGTGTGAATGTTGCATCCGATACAGATATATGTGTGATACGCGAAAAATTGTTTATGTCAATTTCCTGTAAGCAATTACTCACTGCATGCGGTTCAGCACATTGTCCTGGAGGATTTTGTCCCTTCATATTCCTCATATTTCCTAAATATTAGCGATCGCACGTGTCCAATACCGCGCTGACGCTCCCCTGTGCACCATTATTTACACCAGTCCGAAAACTGGTTTCACAGTTTTTGCCTTTTTTATCCACATACCATACTTTTGCACCACATAGTAAATCCCCAGCCGCTCTCTGAATACAGGCGTTTCCACACTTGTTAAATATGGTTTTCTTTTGGGAGCTTTGACTTCTTTGGATATCTTTCTTATGGTTTAACGGTATCTTTAGACTTTTCCTTTCCATTTGCAAATACATATTTTTCTCCTCTCAAAAGCATGTTATATGCACCATTTCACTATCCAACTGACAAACGATCACTGTTCAGAACCACCGACATATACTGCTGCTGCATATCCTGTTCCTTGACGGTCAGTCCTGCCCTTATGAACTTGTATTTGAGAAGGGCTGCCTTGCCGTCCTCATGCGTTGATAAAACAATCTGTCCAATGTCCTGCTGTGTCAGTAAATCCGCTAATGATATGGCACTAATATCATCTATTGTCTGTAATGGGTCGTCTATTAACAATATATCCAGTCCGTCCGTTCTGCCGTATACATTTTTTATTGCCAGCAGAAATGCTATGGAAAGCCCGTTTAACTGTCCTGTACTTAAAATATTATAGACATCATTCCCACTTTTTGAATCCGCTTCAAATACCAGTTGGTTTGTCCTGACAACTGCCTTAATTCCAAGTCCCAGAGGATAATTTTGTATAATTCTCCCACTATATACAAGCAAGGGAATCTTTATTGCATTTGCAAGCTGTGTCTGGTAATCTTTATTGGCAGCATCATATTTTGACACCAGCACTTTTATCGTTTCTGTCATGTTGTTCTTTTTGACACAGTATTCTTCGTAACGTTCCTTTAACTTTTCAACTTTCTCTGTTTCTGCGGAAAGCTGCATTAATAGTTTATCATTAAACAGTTTTGCAATATACTGCTCTTTGCTACGAAGCTGCTCCACTGAATGTTTTGGCTTTTTATCATGATAATATGTGCTATGAATCGACTTGTACAAATCAATCTGCTCTTTGCCGAAATCAATTTGAACGGGCTGTGCTATTTTATGGATTTCCATTGCCATTATCTCATATTGTTGCAAAAAGTCATTGATATCAAATTCTTCTTTTCTTTGTGTCATCAGCTCTGCCAGTCCCACTTTATCAAGCATTGTCTGCAGGTTGTCAGTGGAAAGCGTTCTACACTCCGCCAATGAATTGTAAATCTGAAGTAAATGTTCATTCAACTTAAGAAACTGCCTTAGCTTTGGTACTATCTCTGCGAGAAATGTATTTGTTATTTCTTTTTCTGTATCGTCAATTTTCTTCACGTCTTCTGTGTGTATGTTTTTTATAAATTTTTCTGTCTCTGCAATAGCTTGTTGAATGTCATTGCGCCTTGTACCGCACAAAGGACATACATCCTTTTCGAACTTTCCAGCATCTACAACATCGTTATACTGGCTGATAAAAGCCCTTCTTACTGTTGTCATCTGTTCCAGCGCTTTATCAGCTTCTTCAAGCTGGCTTCGCTGCGTCTGCTGATTTGCCAACAATTGTATTAGCTGCAGGACAGTACCCTTATCTACAGCGGCTTTTTCAAAAAGCTCCTCGTCAATTGACCATTTATAATCATTATAATTTTTTAACAACTGCCTGCACCGAACTAATTTCTGAAGCAGTTCTTCATTTGAATTAAGCAGCTCAATCTCTTTTTTATAAAACAATGCCATATAGGTATTTTTCGAAATATTTTCAAGCTCAGACAGCGTGGCATTATTCATGTATTTCATGTATTCCTCATAGTGCTCCACAAAATTCCTTATCTGCCTTAGCGGCGCGGCAACTGCTTCATAAATAATTGAATCATCTAATTTTATAACATCAAAAGGGTAATCTTTTTCTTCAAACAGCCTGACATCCTCACCTGGCAATTCCAAATTCAGGGAAATGTTATTTACCTGATTTTGTATAGAAACTATTTTCTCTTCAATATCCGTTATCTCTTTTTCTTTTTGACTAGTCTCGGATGAAACCCTTTGCTCCAAAAAATCCTGAAGCTGTTTCAGTTTTTGTATTTTGCTTTCCAACTCAAAATTCTCGGATAAAGATGTGACACAGGCTTTTCTTTCTTTATATTTATTCTGCAAAAAATTCAGCGACTCACTCTGGGAAATATATGTACCGATATCAAACATATTCAGGCTGAATTTTAATTTCCCATACAAATCATCTTGTTCTGCTTTCTCCCCATTTAAGGAAATTTCACTCTCAAAATTTCTCCCACATAACAGCCTTCTTTCTATCTTCAGCTCATCCGCTTCATCAGATAACAGGATTGCAGATATCGTAATATCTTTATTGATGTCATTTGCCAAGGTCCCTAAATTTTCTAATCCCCTGTTCTGTAGCGCTTCATTAAAATGTTTGATTTTTCCTGTCAATAATATTTCAATTGCATCAAACAGAGTTGTTTTACCATATCCGTTCTGTCCGTCTAAAATTACAATATTCCTGTTGTCAAATTGAAATTCCAGCGGTCTTTCGTCCGTAATATATTTGAAATTTTTCAGGCACAACTGCTTGAACGTATAACCCATACTATTTTTCCTCCATGAATTTCTGATATATTATATCAGATAGTTTTTCCATGTCTTCATCATCATTTATTGCTCTCAAAAAAATATCATTTACACTTTTAACCTCTTGTTGTTTCTTTTTACTTACATTTATTTTTGCCTGTACCATTTTGTCAAAGTCTTCCATAACTGCCTTTGGAAATACTGGATTTAAAAAAGGGACTTTTATCAGTAAACGAATGAAAAATTTTACATGATCTGATTCCTCATCCAAATTCCTTACTAAATTCAGAACGTTCTCAAGGTTAACGTCCCCTTTCATTTGCATGTCCCTATACCATTTTTTAAAACCGGCAAGTTCCTGTTCAGTATAGTAAAAAACATATTTTTTATAAAAAAATTCGTTTTCTTCGACGTTGATAACATATGGGAAAATTTTCTCATCAATTGCGTCAACTTTCCAAAATAAAATCATATAAGAATCACTCGGATTGGGTTTTTCGCCGCCTTTGTGCACCTCACTCCCAAATACATTCCTTTCAATCTGCCCTAAATTATCTTTTTTCTCATCATCCATTTTATATGCAGCAAAGTAATAGTATTTTTTTTCTGTTCCCGATGAGTCGACAAACAATTTTACCGCGTCATTCCCTAAATCAACCGTCGTTGTTTCATCTGATTGGAATGGAATGACACTGCCTCCATTTAGCGAATGAATAATGTCTATTATGGTATTTATCATTGATTGCCTCCGTTCTTCTCAAAATATTGGCGCAGTTCTTCTGAGGAAATCAGTTCTATGTCCCTATAATAATGACTTATGCTTTCTTCCGGATTATTTTTTTCCTCACTGCCTTTTTCCGGGTTACTTTTTTGCCAGCCGGAAGTTATTTTTGCCTGGGATAATTTTCCCATATAATTTCCAGGTATCACAGTAATACTGTTACCTTCTAAAAGATGTGAAATATCCGTATTTTTTATTATGTTTTGAAATTTCCTCTGTAAAGCTTCTTCTTTTCCGTTCACCCTTGACAAATCCAGAAAAGTAGGCATAATCCTGCCATTGGGGGATTTTGAAAATTTTGATTCCAGATATATGCTGTTCTCATCCCCTGAAACCTTTTTTGGACTTTTGCTTTGATAAAGCAATTCGTAAATTTCACTTTGTAATTTGTCTTCCGGAAAATTTGCAGCCATGGTCAGTGCATTGTTCCACCCATCTATTTTACTCGGATTCAGTATTTTGCAGAAATTTGTATAATCGGAGATTTCCATCATCTTGTCATGGGCTTCCTTCGCCGCACACTTTTTACCACAATCTGTTAAAACCATTCCGCATTCATCCTGACAAAACTCCCCGAACACACGCTCTATATTACCCATAATATATTCATACACTTTTTCTTTTAAATAGAATTCCTCCCGCACAGTTGTCTTATTAACAGCTTCTTCCATTTTTCCGGCAATCTCAGAAAACAGAATCGTATAGCATCTATTTTTTGCTCCTTTTTTATGCATTGCGGCTATCAGGTCATCCAGATACAGGCACAATTCACCATACACAATCTCCGCGTGTGCTGCCGCATGTCCCTTATTGTTCAAATACGTCTTAATTTCCTCCACAATAAACTTCCCAACATCACAAACGCTCACAACATTCGACTGATACTTATATGGTTCTATTTCCGGGCTGTATGTATTTGCCGTATCATTCCAGTCTTTTATCTCCTTTGCTGTCACGAGATAGCATTTCGCATTTAATACATTACAATCGTTTCTATGCTTTAGCAGCTTATCCATTGCATCAATGTAGCTCCTCCATTTGTTTGTCGACAACCATGCTTTGACCTGATGAAAGGATATGTATTTTCTATCACAAAGAATACAGAAATCTTCTGTTTTTTCCAATTCTACGGAATATTCTCTTTTGTCCTTATCGGCTGCTGCCTGATTCATTAAATTAATAATATAGAGCAGCATTATCTTTCCCTGGTAATTAAATCCGCTCCAAGTTGGAATTGCATCATTTCCTCTCGCCACGCTATTACTCCTTAATATGTTTATCCCGGTATTCATAAAGCTTTAGGCTTCGCAACGCCTTATAAAGTTATGATATTCTTTACAGTACATATTCTGACAAATTTCTTATAAATATTACATCACTATTATCTAACATATTCAAGGGACAGAATTGACCAACACCCATTATGTCAATTCTGTCCCTTATACATTTTAGACACTCCTGCCATTCCCTGTAAATCTCGCCTTATCTATACAGAAATACTCATTTATATTACCAGATGCAAAACCCTGCTGACTAATTCTCACTGTGCTAGAGCGTGTTTCAATCTTCTTTGATATTTTGTAACCTTACCATAGCGCCTATTCATTTAATTGATAAAAACTTGTTCTACCCCCATTTCCCGCACGTAGTCAATCCATTTGTAAATATCCTCGGCGTCATATATTGCCTGTCTTTTTTCATCCTTTGATTTCTTTAGCGCCAGCGCCATCAAGGCATATTCATTTTCCAGCAAAGTATCAAAAACTCCCTGATCATCTGTATTTATAGACACACTTAACGACATATTATTTTTGATGTCCGTCTTGAGAATCTTAGAATTGAATCGCAATATTGGATGTTCCTCATATTTTGTGATTGTTCCAATCAGATAGTTTGAGGATGGATTTGTTTCAATGCCGATTCCCTCTGTGACTAATTTGGAAATCATTTTCTCCTGAAGCTGATATATGATATCCGCATAGCGGTAGTCAACTTTCAGTTCTTCCATCTCGTCACCCTTTTTTCGCACATTCTCATTATAGTGATAATCGTAATACAATTTCCTAAATTTATCATTCTTCCTAATGCTGTCATTGACCTTATCGTTAAATTCATAACGTTTTATTTTCTGCAGCTCAGTACGCCGGAGTCTTTTCTGAAATGCTTTTGCTTCCAGGCGGTATACCGCCGGGTTGTCTCCCCTTAATTTCCAGCTCTGAAAATAATCCAGTACTGACACGCTGCATTTACTGTTGTTTTCCTGATATATCTGATTATAGATTTCATAATATTTTTCATTTAGCTCTGCACGCAGCTGACTATCCATGCTGCATCCCCATTCATCAGCCGTGCATAGTATCCATGCAATATCATCCAGCATAACCTGCTTTGAAATTACCAGTTTGTTTCCCTTGTACTTATAATACTCATATGGATTGATCCCCAACGCTAGAGCATGTCCAATCCTGCTGCCTCTTCCAAGCCCGCAAAAAAGTATCGTTTCGTCTATTGCCCGGAGTCCGTCTGCAATGTCAAAAAAGTCTTCTCCGGCATGATATGTTGTATGTAGTCTTGCCCCCTTCCTTAGCTGTCCGAAAGGCATATCGTTATTTTCAGCACTGTAATCATAGGTTATGCCGGTCAAATACCGAAAAGCTTGTGCAAAAACCTCCGGACGGCACGCCAGCTCACTAGAGCATGCATCTATTCCACGAATGTATCTGTTAACGCTTGTCCCCCGCTCAAGGAGACTGACTAGCGCCTTCGTCTGTTTCATCGTCGCCGAACGCACATTATAGTTTCGCGGCATGCCGCGGGCAAATCCCAAGTCATAGCATTTCGGAAAGTGTAAAACATATATTAATTTGTCACTCACTTTCCTGTTATCAGCACCGTTCTTTCCATCAATGACCTTTTCATTTTCCTTTATGCATCTGTACAATTTCACCGCTGTATTTTTCGGACAAATGCGGGCCTCGAGGGAAATCATATTCTTCTTTTCGAGGGGTTCGCACACAGCCAGTTTTATAAGTTCCTTTTCATATTCGCGCTGCCCTTCAATAAAATATTCTTTCCTGTCCTGATAGTTTGAAAAATTTGCAAAACCAACCTGGCGGTTAATCTGAATCAGCTCTCCCCTAAAATGTGTGCGAATTAATAAATATTGGTAAAACATATTTTTTTGATAACTATTAAACGCATTATCAAAACACGCTTTATAACACTCATAAAGAAATTTTCTCTCACCCGCTAACAAACGGCATGCATTATTGTTCCTGTCAATCATATCTTTCTGTAACGCATAATCAAGCAATGCCTTCCCGTCCACTCTTGCCCCATACAAGCTCTTAGCCAGTACAATTGCATCCTGAATCTCTGACGTATATACCTCAATGCACATGCCGCGTCTTACTTTATTTAAAATTCCTGTGGTTTTTTCAATTAAGTACTCGTCCTTTCTGAGCTGTGCAAACAAATATACCCTGTATAATGCCGCTCTCTGGCATTCCGCATAAAGATTTTCTTTATGCCCTCCTTCCATTATTCTGTCAATACTGGATTCCTGTAAAGCACCGCGTATTTTCTTGAAATCATGTCTGCGCCCTTCTATCAGATTCATCAGGCACATCCAATTGAGTTCAAATACTTTCGTGGAACCGTTTAGATGAAAATGGTTTTCTGCCATCCCTTTTTTCAAAATGTTATGCAGCCTGTCATTGTCGCTCATTATAATCGGAATCCATGCGAAAAACTGTGTTGTGCCGCCTCTGTTCAAATCATAGTCCGCCAAAAAAGCACATGTAAAAAAATCCTGCCCCATCTGAAGGGATATCTCTCTCCACCTTAGCATCTCATCAAACCTGCAGCGAATTTCATTGTTTCCATAAATCAACATTTTTTTCGATGCATCTGTAATCAGCTGGAAAACACTTGGCTCATATTTTGAACCAGACTGCATTGTCTGTGTCATCAACTGAAAATTATTCAGTCGTTCATCCTCTGACTGATGCCTGAAAACCTTTTGTGAATGCCACATATAGAGATCCTTGTTAACCCTTGCATAATCATGCCGCTTCCTTGGATCTGGACAATTATATGTTATATTTGTATAAAAGATTTCTTTAAATACGATTTCAAGATTTCCTCTTTCGATATCCATTTATTTTCCTCATTGTATTATTCCAAACCAACATATTTGGGATTTACGTCTTGCATTGTTCTCATTATTTCCTTATATTCTTCCAATAGCTTGGCAGGCAGTACTTCCTCATTATCCCGCTGATAGATTTCTATAATTGACCTGTAAAAATCACTCAGCTCTTTAACCATCTTTTCACCAAGCTTTTCATTGCTGGCAGAAAAACTATGATTTACATTTGACGCAAGTGTATCCAGATTCTTCTTCGCATTTTTTGCAGTCTGCGTCATCAAATACAAAGAAACCTTTTCATAGTTATTTTTCCCATCTCTTTCTTTTGATGTTCCTCTTAGTTTCGCTGCAAACTCCTCTACCATAGTTTTGGTCTTTTTTCTTGTTTTTGCCAACAAAATATTGGTGTCAAAAAGCTGCGCATATATATCACTGATGTTTATTGCTGCATTATCGCCATAATAAAAATACCTTAGTTTATCAACACCTTTTGAAAATCCCTGCTTTTTCATGAAATCTTCGATATTGTCAAAAAACTTCTCAACCAGCTTTTGGGTGCGCCTGCCCTCAGACGCCTCTTTATAGTCCCTGTTTTCTATACAGTAATCTATTATTTCCAGCAGTACATCTACATTGGAGACCAAATTTCTTACTAAATCAATCGCATCTTCATTATACTTTTTCCAACCCTCAGCCTTAGCCATAAACTTATTTTTATCAATTCCAAGTTTAGACATATTGACTTTCTCATAAATCATATCCAAATCGACCATTCCTGCCAGGTAATTTTCAAGGCTTATTTGAACCTCCGAAACAAGCTGATAATTGTCATATATAATTACACCTTCTGCAGAATACGATCCCTGATAAGTACCATTCTTATACACATTTGCCAATAATCCCAAAAGTGTCCACGGTAAAATATTCTTATCAATATCTTCTGCCGCAATTGATGAAATCATATATCTGTCCGCAGGCACGTTAATACCAATTCCTTTTGTATCCTTGTTTATAAAACGGTAAATTTCCAAAAAACATTCATATGTGTCAAACATAAAGCGCGTTCTGTCTATTTTTTCAGTCTGTTCTGCGGGAAGAATATTGGCAAATCGGGTTCCCCATATATAACCATTGATCATAAATGATAATCCGCCATATTTTCCCTGTCTTAGCAGTTCACTAAGCCTTATTGTATATAAAGTTCGAAATCCATACGAATACCTTTTTTCCCGCTGCTCATAAACATTTTTGTCAAACACTTCAAACCATTCAAGTGACTCATAAAAATTATTATTCTGGTTCTGTTTGATTTTTTCAGGGGCGCTTATCGAATTTGCTATAACAGAAATATTCTCATCATCCTTTCGCCGCTCAGAATTTTTGAAAATTTTTTCGAGCCACCAGTAAGTATTAAAATGCAGACTGTCAACATCCATACCAATCATCTCCTGCATCTCCTCTGCCAGCTCCACATATTGCAGATTGCCAACCCACTCTTTCTCGAAATAGCGGCGAAACCGCTCTATATTTTTATAATAGATTCCATCATTACCTGACGGATTTTCCATGTCAATCAACATAACAATCAGATTGATCATATCGCGCAGATTATATGGAAGTAAAAAACTGTTTCCATTTCTCTCCGGTAAAAAGCACATTCCTGTCTTTGCATAAATCAGGTCAAGAATCGGCAGGACTAGCTTATAAGAACCATCCTGCCCAGCGTTTTCTTTGATCTTCGAATCCCAGATTGTCTCTCCGTTTACCGATTTTTTATATGTGATATGTGTGTCCACAAGCTCCTGCACGCTGGGTAAGTATATTCTTCTTGCGATGGGAATTAGCTTCGCGACATATCGCTCAGCCATTGTCTTTGTTTCGTCTGCAATCATGGCGTTAAATCCTGATTTCGACAACATTTCAAAATCATGCAGATTCATTTCCTGCACACAAAGCTTGAGCTGTTCAATCCGGACAGCCATAACGATTATTACCTGTGGTACAATCAAATATTTTCTAATCTGCTCCGCCATTTTATAGACATTTGAATTGCACAAATCTAAGTCATCTATAGCAATCATAAGAAACTTTTTCTTGGATGTGCTTGTGTTTTTCTGGCACTTTTCCATAAAATCCAAGTAGTCTGTAACCAGCTTTTTTAACTCCCTTTTCAAGTTGGTGCTCTCTCCCAATTTAGAAAGCTTGCTGATATTTCCCTCATAATCAAACTCGTCATCCAGCATTTTTGTCTGATTATTAATCAAAGATACACATTTATAGACCTTCTGAAATTGGTCTATCATTGCTTCCCTCATTCTTGAATCAACACATTCATTATCCTCTACATACTTATCATTAAATTTGCTGAATATTTTAGCCAGTATAATATCGAGCACATTATGCACATTATCAAAAGTCGATGGATCTATTATGACAGGATCAGCCAAATAGATATTATTCATATGTTCCTTTCCATACGCCTCAAAAAACTTACTATTCCCATAGTTCGCATCCCTGGCATAATTGCATGCTGCATTGACAAAAGTAGTCATAACACTACTTTTTCCTTCTCCCCTGCCGCCGCAAAATGCAATTATATTATTTTCATACTCATGGTCTTTCCACATATGTTTCGTATCACCCGATGCGCCAATAATCTCGTTCATCATTGATGCAGCCCGTCTATACTGCTCAAGAAATACATCATCACTGTCAATATGCTCATTGACAAAAATGCGAAATTCATTATCTTTTATAATTGTTAAATTTTTTTCATTTGTCCGTTCCATGTTAATCTCCAATCTTTCTGTTTATTCATTGCAGTACATAAGCGTTTCCAACGCTTTCCTATTCTTCCCGCTCTGTTATATCTTTACCTCAATTTCCATTTCAAAAGTCCTCCCTTCCCGTCAGAATCTGTGAATTTACATAACTGTCAAAAACGTTCAGATGCCAGTGTTTTCACTTACTATTTACGAAAACACTGGCACTATTCACAAAAAGCATAATACCATCTACTATAAAACTATCATTTTTTACCAAACAAAGCAAGGGACAGAATTGACCAAAACTATTCCTCATTCTCTCCCTCAACTGAAAATCCATATTTCCTAATCCGCTCTGCGCAGTTTTCCCTGTGTATTCTTTATCAGAAACTCACAAAAATCCTGTTCTGATTCTTTAAGCGGCTTATTATTTTCATAGACTAAATCATAGTTATACATCTTTACATTATCATCAGATGCATTTCCCCATCGAATCGCCTCATTCATCTCTCTTGTAATCAAAAGCGTGTAGCATATCCCTGATATGTGCTCTTTAAACTTATCTATTTCGGCGCCTTCACGAATATGAACAAATAAAATCTGAGACTTGCTTTTTAAAAATTTATTATATTCCGAGCACAAATACTGAAACGGAAGATCATTATAGTCAACAAATAATTGTTTTAAACCCGCCAAAAATTTTCGAGATTTATCGTCCTTTTCACCATCCCATCCACCGTATTTTCGTGCAATCTCTTTGATCGGTGTAATCGAAGATATACTTTGTACCTTAAAATGTCTGGCAGCAAAATCACATAATGTATCTTTGCCAGCACCGCCGTTGCCATTAATAATAAATACTATTTTTTCCATGTACCATACCCATTTTCCAAACAAAAACCAAGCGCTTCGCTCACAATCGGTTGCCGTTTTTAACATTTCTTTCTCATAATCTTATAGCATAAAAACTCCCATGCGGGGACTATTTTATCTCAGAATTATATGGGCTCTCCCGAACCCAAAATAACCCCTCAACAGGATTGTCTAAATACCTGCCAGCTGCAAACACCCCGCAGTTAATTAAATCAGCATATTCATCCAAAATTTTAACATGTTCCTCAAAAGTATTATAATCTGAATCATCAAAATCAATGCGGTCTGCATTATTGTTATTATATTCATTGACTTTTTCCACGACATCCGTATATGGAAGCTCTGTCAGTACCGCCGCACAGATAGATATACGCAATAATTTCATCATGTCATAGAATAAATTTATCTCCAGTTCCTGAGTTACTCTGGCGTAATAGATAAACACCACTCTATCAGCAAGCACTTCGTTGGCATCAGATAACGCTACACGGACATCGACATTATCAAATCGCAAAACACAATATTCCCGGTTTCTGACAAAAATCTGTGGTTCCTTCAATTCCAGTCCGTTTTTCTTTGCCTCTTTTTCAATACGGTCAACCAGTTCCCGAATGGATTCATTCGAAGAATAATCTCCAAAAGCATATTCTTTCTTACCACAAACCACTGCTTTTATCACATTGCCCTCATCTGTGTTTTCCCATACCACACCCTCCGAATCGATCGCTTTCCACACTGACACTTCGTATATGGCAGCGCCTTCCTGCCGAAGACCATAGCTGTAACTTGACAAGTCTTTGTTAAAATCACGGTTTTCCGAAGCAGGTGGTATCCACTCAGAGGAATCATTGTAGTAGTCAAAAATGTAAAATGCATCCATTCCATTATAAGAAATTACATTTCCATCTGCCGATTTCACCGTTACTCGGTATATGATCCCTATTATATCATTTTTCACAGATATGTTTGTCCAGTCTATCTGAAACCGTGTCGGAATATCAAATGCCGGATTCGCCGCCTCATCATAAAAAAGTACCTCATTTACCCTGACCGGAAAATCTCCGCCCCCTTTGTCCCCATCTATTTGTGCAAATATAACTGGTTGTTTGTCACCTTCCCACGCAGTGCCGTTCGTGAAGTTGACTTGTGCCAGGGAAACTTCCAAAGAGGTGATTTCTGGTGCTGGCAAATCGTACTCCGCCATGAGATAAATATTGGTACTATTGTGCTTGCCCGGCATCACAGCATCCGTCTCCAAAACGCGATAGCGAAAGCGCTCTCCCCCCGGACTGCATGTGACCGACAAAATCAGGGAATCAATGCTTCTATCATTTGTCACATTCTCCCAGTCAATATAAAATGCAATATCACCAGAGGCGTTCGGACGAAATACATTCACTTTATGCAAAACACTCGGAGCGCTCTCCATCCGTCCACATCCCCCTGCCATCAGAAACCACAGAAATATCAGTAAAGCAATAAAATTCTGTCTTTTACACATAGAATCCGCTTTCCTTTCCACCTATTCCGATAAATAGATATCCCGAATGCTCTCCGGATTGTATAAATATTTCTCAATTAATATATTTGCCTGATATTCGTCAAATTTGTCCAGCTGTGCCAGTTCCTTTGTCAATGCCCCCGTAAATCCTATGGCGCTATCTGTAAATACTGGCACATACACTTCCGCCGTATATTCGGTCGTTGCGTATTTTTTCCCATTAATACAGAATACATTTTTGCATGTGACAGTGCAGGATTTCGTCGGTGCAATCACTGTCTCAATGCGCAAAATATCATTTACAATATTGGGCTCATTCCTGACTGTAAAGTTTATTGCCGACGGCCTTTTATCTACATCCAAAACCGCAAAAAGCGTCATTGACGGTGTGTGTCCCCCCATACCGCCATATTCCAGATAGAATTTTCCGTCTTTATACTTTAAAAAACCAATAGAATAAGCCATATCGTCATTTATCTTAATTTCAATACTATACAACGGACCTCCATTCGCAGCACAAAGTTCCTGAAATTTTGCTCCATCCAAGGCATATTCCGCTAAAAGCACTGCTTTAGACGATCGCAATCCATGATTACTCTCAAAATGCACATTCTGACAAATAGATTCTAAATCCTCAGACGAATTATAATCATGCACTACCGCACTTGTTATTGCAAGCGCATCGGCATCTCCCCATCCGTCATTAAATGCAAACACCTTAAGCGTATTGTCTACAATATCTGCATCCAAACTAACACTAGGCTTGTGAATCGGTTCCAGATTCTGAATTTCACAGGATACCTTTTCAACGACCGACGGTTTATCACCATCGCTGTATACAAAACTTAAAAGGGAAAATGCCTTCCATGTTTCTATCTTTGTCTTCTCAATGGCAGGAAGGTCGTCATAATTCTCATAGTACCCCGCATCTTCAAAGGGAAGAATTTCCGAAAATTCTACCTTTGCCGAACGACTGTCTTTCATTGTCAGGATAGCCAACGCTGTAAAAGCCAATAGTATGACCGCACACGCCCAAAATGACTTGGGGCGATATCTCCTTTTTCCTATTTCTTCAGTCATGTATACATTTATTTTTTTCAGTGCAGCGGTGTCCAGCTTTTGAATCTCTGCCATGAAATCTTTAATATCTAAAATGTCAGTCCCTTTATCAAATTCAAACTTGCCATTTGTTATAAAGTTTTTATTATAACTCTCCTTGTCTTTCAAGAGAACGAAAAACAGACGATCATACTTTTTATATCTTTCACCGGATATAAATTTGTCAATTGTCTCCTGTATCTTGGCGGCAGTGTTTTGCACTGTTACCTGGACAGAGACTCTGTTTTTCTCATCATACAAATCTATCGCTTTTGCGTTTTTCTCTATGTGGTTCAAATTTTTCAGTTTATATCCATATACAAGGTTGAGCAGTCCGCAAAAGAAATCCTCTGCCATATGATTGATATCATATAGGCATATGTTATTATTTAATCCCACCTGTGCCTGAATTTCAGCCAAAGCGCTTATGATGTTTTTTATGTATTCTTCCCGTTTCATTTTTCATCTTCTTTCTGTCCACGGATCGAGCATCACATCATAGCGTCCGAACCCGATCTCACGTTTCGAGGTAACCGCATATCTGTCAGCCTCTGCTCCGCCTCCATCCCTTCCTGATAGCACTATTCCCCAAGCCTCGACGTAACCACCGCTACGCCTGCGTTTGTGAAGCAGCACGCTCAGAAAAATATTCTGCGCCAAACTATCCAAAACTTAATTTTCACTGTACTAGAGCGTGTTTGAAAAATGCTCTAGTATATTCTAATCTTCTACAATATTTTGTAACCTTATCATAACACAAAAACTACAATATAGGAATTATTTTCTAAATTTACCAGATATTTGAAATACCAAAAACACTTATAGACAATTTAAAAATGGAGTGCTGCCCCATAACTATAGAACAACACTCCTATGAACAGAAATACTAATTATATAATGCGTACATAGTGTTCGCACCCGCAATACCGTCTGATGTAAGTCCCCTGCCTGACTGGAATTTCTTCACTGCATTCACAGTACCGGTACCATAAATACCGTCAACACCGTTTGGATCATAGCCAAGGCAATACAACATGCCCTGAAGAATATGAACACTATTACCGCGGCTTCCAGACTTTAAAACAACAACAGCTGCTTTGGAATTGGCGCCGAAAATACCGTCAGCAGTAACCTTCAGTTCTTTCTGGTAGGCGATCGTTGCTGCCTTTTTGGTGTTTGGTCCGTAACAACCATCCGTGCTAAGACCAGCAGCATAAGTTGAGTTGAGCCAGCTCTGAAAACTTTTGATAGTAGAATTTGCAGAAGGTGTAGTCGTTCCGCCGCTGACGCCGGCTCCATTTAAAAACAGAGCCTTTTCGGCTGCACGCCGTCTTACAAGCCCATTCGAAACCTTGCCACTGGCATATACCCATTTATCAAACTCGTTTGCTGCTCCAGAAACATCTCCTGCGTTCAATTTCTTTAACAGGGTGCTATTTGCAAGAGAACCCTCTCCGAGATTAAAAGTAAAAGATACGAGGGCATCAAACATATTCTGAGTGATTCCGACAGTTACATACTTATTGACCGCCTTTTCAAATCTTGCAAGATCACTTTTCAAATAAGCTTCTGCCTGTGCCTGAGAAATCGTCATGCCAGAAGATACGCCTCCAGTATGACCATAACCGATGGTCCATACCCCGGCAATATCCTGATATGCTGTAAGACGGCATGACTCAAATTCCTTAATTAAGTTAATTCCTTTTTGTGAAGTTACAAATGCCATTTTTTTGACCTCCATTTATATTGTATTTTGTACATGTACACAAATAAATAAGGAGACAAAAGTTAATTTGTAAACTTCAAAATAAAGATTTAATTAAAAAGGCCATTAATACCAATTATTTTTAGCCCCTGGGAAGTGAAGTCCGCATCTAAAACTTCACCAATCCAGATTTGCCCAGTTTCACCCATCATAATGCCTTCATAGTTGCAAAACATTTCCACACAGTCCTCACTTTCAAGAGCCGAAAAAAAAGCATTATTCAAATTGCTATCAACATTACTGCACGCGTCAAGAAAATCTGTGCCGCTATTATAGGTTACCCCTGATATTGTAATAGGATAAGATATTTCAGAAGAAATCGCTGACCAATCATGATCCAAAAACTGCTGCCTGACGTTAGCTGCATAGTGTTCTACCTCATTAGAAGGAATATCTGTTGCAATACTATAGTAACCATTGTCAGCTGTTATACCTTCTTCCTGTTGAGCAGTTGTACGCTGAGAGAGCTCACCTATGTTCTCTGTATCTGTGCTATTGATGGATACCGGACTATTTCCCGTTTCCACAGATACCGCAGCGTTATCATCGCTATATTCTTCAGCAGGCAAATCATTCTCTTTTATGCTATTTTCTTCGTTCACAAGTGATTCAAACTCTGGCGAAGAAGCTTCGGGCGCAAATGAAATAACTTCATTATTTTCCGGCAGATTACTTGAACAGCCATATAGTTGTACACTTAATAAAATAAATAACAAAATTGATAGTTTTTTCATATGTTTTCCTCCCATTTCATAAAATTCTTTCATTTTCCAATCTTAAAGCATCATTTATAAGAATAACATTTCCGCTTAACGCGGACAAGGGACAGAATTGACCAAAAAATTTCTTTTGCAATCAACCTTGACAGCCATCAGTCATATCCAGAAAAATTCCTGTCCACTGCTTGTCATATATTCCATTCCTTGTTACAATGTACTTGGAAACTATCCAACTGTTTGTAATGCAAACATAAATCCCTCCAACATTCATTTCGTGCCTGGAAACCATGATCTGGACCGCACAAAGGATATCGGAAAAGCCGAAATCTGCCGTCTGATTTTCCATCAATATCTAATGGCAGCAGACAATGTTCATTTAATTGTATGGATTTCCTATCAGAATTCTGGGAAAAAGTGCTTAAATTGTATTATTATTTTATAATAACTTTATTTATTTTCTCAGGGTCGTGCAGCCCTGTACACGCAGCCGAAAACGGCTACTCTTATCTACATTCTTCTGCAACAGACTTATCTGGTTTACCGGCTTCTTTCTGCGGGAAAACTTTTGCACGTTCCACGACCTGCGCCTGGATAGTTTTGTTTTTAGAAAGGGACAGCAAATTTTCTAAAAGGGGCAGAATTGCTCCATGTCTCGTTGGTCAATTCTGCCCCTCTCAAATTCAAAACCTAAGTCCTATCCTTAAATTCACTTCTCAGTACTGCACCCATAAAATGAACTTTATTCTCCCTCGCACTTTCTTTTGGTCTGCCAAGATCAGATCTTGACTCAAGCGATACCAGTACTTCAATCATTGAAAGCTCACTTTTCCTCTTAGCATCTGAGATTGCAGCTACAATCTCTGTTTCTGTTCTAGCAGTATAAGTATTTTTATAGCCGCAAGCCGCTGCAATCTGAGAATATGTCTGTCCGCTAAATCCCGTCGGCATTGCCCCAACCGACTCATGTGCCGCATTGTTAATAACAATATGTAAAAAATTCTTCGGCGCCTGCTTGGCAATAAATGCTAATGCCCCCATGTGCATCATCACCGCTCCGTCTCCGTCAATACATACGATCGATCTTGATTCATCAGCCTGTGCCATACCATATGCAATCATGGATGCATGCCCCATACCCCCAACTGTCATAAAAAGTTTCTCATGATTTCCATACAGGGCATCACTCTGCTCGTAAAGTTCTCTTGATATTTTTCCGGTAGTTGAAACAATATATGAATCGTTATAAACATTTTCCAGTATTGTTTTCAACGCCTGTTCACGCACTAATGTATGTCCATTTTGCCATGCATATTCATTTTCTTTATCAAATGTACCCTTTTTAACTATAAAGGCGTACTGCCGGTTATCACTCAACAGTTCTTTTGCCCTTGACAGCATCGCTTTAATCTGTTCCTGAGTTGTTGCCTCGTCAATGATAGAATAATGTACATCCATCACCTCTAACAGTTCACAGGTTACCTTTCCCTGATAAATATGCTGCGGTTCATCCTTTTGCCCTGGCTCGCCGCGCCAGCCAACAACGAACAGCATTGGGATTCCATATACTTCCTGATTTGCAATTGAAGCCAACGGGTTAATGATATTTCCCAGACCTGAATTTTGCAGATATACCAGACAAGGCCGCCTGGATGCCAGATACTCCCCTGTGGCAAGTCCAACAGCTGCTCCCTCGTTTGCCGTCACGTAATGCCGAAACACCTTACCTCCATCAAGCTGTACTGCATCACAGAACTGCTTTAATGTAGAATCGGGTACACCCGTGATGGTGCGGATTCCTATATCCAAAATTTCTTTTAAAAAAATACTTGCTTTCATTTTCATACCCCTTACATGCAAAAGCACGTGTACCAATCAATAATTTGAAAGCAGCTTTCTTTCAAACTACTCTCCCATTTTTCATATTGCACTTTTAATATGAGCTAATCTTAAATATCATCTATCAATGTAATAATCTCCTTAAACGGCATCAATTTCGCATCAACTTCCAGTGCCCTGTGGTTTTTCAGAATTTCCACTGCCGTACTCTGCATCGCAGGAAATGCACTGCGCGTAAGCTGGTTCGCATAAATCACAATGTTCACCCCATGCTGTGCAAGCTCGGATTCCGTCACACTGTTAAATGAAGTAGGAACTACTACAATCGGAGTCTGTGTATTCTCTTTTCTAAATGCATCGCAAAAAGCAAAAATTTCATCCGGCGACTTTTTTCTGGAATGAATCATAATTCCGTCAGCGCCGGCTTCTACATAGGCAAATGCACGTTTCAGCGCATCCTCCTGCCCTTTTTCCAAAATCAGGCTTTCAATGCGTGCTATAATCATGAACTCCTCTGTCCTCTGTGCATTTTTACCCGCACGTATTTTCTCGCAAAAATTCTCGATTGAATCCTGCGTTTGTTCCACCTCTGTTCCAAACAGAGAATTTTTCTTTAATCCGGTTTTGTCTTCAATAATTACAGCAGATACCCCCATGCGCTCCAGCGTCCGCACATTATACACAAAATGCTCCACCAATCCACCTGTATCACCGTCAAGAATAATCGGCTTTGTCGTGACTTCCATGACATCATCTATCGTGCGTATTCTTGACGACATGTCCACAAGTTCAATATCCGGTTTCCCTTTCGCTGTCGAATCACACAGGCTTGACAGCCACATCGCATCAAACTGGTTGAACTCCCCATTGTGTTCCACAACTGTTTTCTCCGCGATAAGCCCTGTAATCCCACTATGAACCTCAATAGTTTTCACAACTGGACATAACTCCAAAAGCTGACGAAGGCGCTTTCTGCGGTATTCAGGCATAGCCAGCTTTTCTTTGATATTGTCATCTATCTTTTTTACATTTTCATTGTATGTGTACCCGACTTCCAACAGTTCTCCACCGTATTTATTCAGGTTATCAATAACATTCCGGCGAATCGCATTCTCCGGCCCGTGACACCAATTGTCCCCATGAATCACATAATCCGGACGTATGTTTTTAATTACATTATCATACATAATTTCATTCTGGATTATTACTGATTGCACTAAACCTGTATCTTCCACAATTTTCATCCGATCTTCGAGTGTAATTGTGGGAAACCGATTATACTTAATCATTGCCGCATCACTTAAAATTCCGACAATTACCTCTCCATACTTATTTGCTTCCCGTAGAATATTTAAATGCCCTTCATGTATTATGTCTGTGCAGAAACATGTATACACCTTTTTCATTGCATTTCTCCTATCTTTTTTCCTGATTAAATATTTTTTTCAATAACCTCGGTAATCAAAAACTGAGCAGCCTTTTCTATATCATCGAACGCAACCTTACCCATCAACGAAACACCAAATGCGTTTTTACACTTCGCAATCAGTTCATCCGTATAATACAATATTCCATCCTCAACATTTTTTATGCCGTCCAGATAGATTGATTCTCGGTTCTTTTTGCGCATTGATTCAAGGTCAAAATATTCTTCGTCGATATAAGCTTTCATTTTATCGCCTGTTCCATCAATGATAACCGGATACCCACCAATCTCGCCAAATACGCCTGGACAATGCATTTTCAGCTTCTTCTTTTCCCGCACTGCGGTCAAAATATTATAAATAATCTCAAAATTACTTGAGGCATTCATCATGTTACGTTTTGCATCCACAGGCATCGGAATCTTGCAGGCATCAAAAATCTTGTCCATATCGGGGTTCAGCTTCTTTCCGCCATATTGTATATTAATCAGCTGGCTTATACCCTCTGTATGCCCCTCCTTACTGATAACAACATCATGAAAATGACTTACAGCATAAGTTATATCAATATTCCAGTATTCCTGAATCCCATATTTTTCTGCGACAGCCATCTTAATTCTGGGAATAAGATGGTTAATATTTCCACTTCCAAAATCAGGATATGCTTTTTCTGCTGATTTAAGCCATGGTATTACAGCATCAGAATACGATGTGTTAATCACAATTGCATTACTCTGCGCTTCCTCATATGCCTCCATAATGTTTCTGATATACTTAATTGCCAAAGGCGCCCATATTCCATATGCCCTTACATTTTTCCAAGATATGCTTCCGTATTTTAATCCAGAATAAGCGCGGCTTGAATTTACGATAATATCTGGCTGACAGTCCCGAATGCATGCTGCAATAGATGCAATATCGTTGAAATCCACATTGTCCTGTATGATAACTGCCGCCCTGTTTTGGTTTCTTATCAGAGAGGCAACCTTTGCAATGTTCACATCAGAGATGATTTTTACCCTATTACGCCCTACTACATAAATTTCCATTCCTTCGTCGCCTGTTGACAACAGATAATCCAACAGATACGCCCCGACACTTCCCAGTCCCATTATCATAATCCGTACTTTTCTGTCTGATATGCTGCCCCTAAGTATATCCAGCTTTTCCTCAAGTGTTTTCATTTTGTATCACCTCTCATATCACATTTTTTATAATCATAAATCGTATTACAGTTAACCCACTTTCGAAATGTAACAATGTCGTACTCATTCTTTGTAAGCGGTCCAAAATACTCCTGTATCAGCACAAGGTTTGTCCCCTCCCACGCCTTTTCCGGAATCCGCTTCATCATTTTCTTTAGCCTGTCTGCATCTGCAAATTTCCATATTTGACCAGAGTTATAAATCCCCTGAAACGGTTCCTTGATTTCTAGTATGCTATGATCTGTATCATAGATATAGTGAATCCCATAATCCCTGTCAAAATAAAATGCCACTGCCTTGCTGGCTACAATCGGTTCTGTATTGCAAGTAATAACATTTGTGGTATTATCACAGATTTTTCGAAAACTCTCTCT
This sequence comes from Lachnospiraceae bacterium, assembly GCA_029068555.1. Classification (GTDB taxonomy): domain Bacteria; phylum Bacillota; class Clostridia; order Lachnospirales; family Lachnospiraceae; genus COE1. The sequence continues at coordinate 78,612 of JAIECJ010000094.1, read as the reverse complement.
GTCCACAAACAAATCACCCTCCGCAAAAATTACTTCATCAAAATTCATTCCCTGAATTTGCTGAAGTGCAAGATATAAACTATATCCTGATCCATAATCAGCATAATGCTCATTTTTGACAAGAATAATTTTTTCCTTTAAACATATAAAATCATTATCCAATGCGGCTTTTAATGTGTTATACATAAATCCGCCCACAATCACATAATAATCAAATTCCCCATCCTGATGAAGCATATTGTATAGAAGGGAATCCTCTATACCATTCTCATAATAAAGACATTTGAGGCAGGGATGCCCCAACGATTCACTGAATCTGCTTGACATGCCTGCAACAGTTACAATCAGTATTCTCAACTTTCCTTCTCCTTCAAACACATTTCAATTCCCTGATCCAGCATAATCTGCGGTTTCCATCCGGTTCTTGTTCTCAATTTCTCTGTATTTAACAGTCTTCTGACTGGGTCAGACTCCCTGTAGCCATTAAATGTAATGAGCGGGTTCTCAATCCCAATTTTTTTTGCGCACAGCTTAACAAGATCCACAATGGAGATTTCTTCGTCTGTTGCTACATTATAAACAGAACCATCCAACGCACTTTCCGACTGAACCAAGGCAATCACTGCTGCACAGCTGTCCTCATTATGCAGGAAAGTACGGTAATTGACTTTTGAATTTTCCAGAAGCTCCACACTTCCTTTTTCTTTCAGCTGTGTAATAATATGAGGAATAATGTGTTTTGGATATAACTCATTTTTGCTGTATACATTTGCAAAACGAATAGAACAGCCCTTTATCTTATTTTCCATCACTGCATCTTTCATGAAAAACTCTGTCATAAGCTTCCCCGCTGCGTAGCTCGTCCTCTGACTATGCTCTGCATTTGCCAAAGTAATATAGTCGGATTCTGATACACCATTCTCCCCCCATGAGTTCATGGAATAAACCTCCGATGTTGAACAATTGATAAAAATGTCTGCTCCCAGCTCAATCGCCTGATCCAGAAATGACTTCATTCCCAGTACGTTTGTTTCAAATGTTCTGTTTACATGGTAAAAATGCTCCGTATGTACAACCGCAGCACAATTTATATAAACCAATTTATCGAATGCAGCCCCGTCAGTCTGAACCTGCTGTTTTAATTGCTGCATCTGTTCTATGGAATTCAAATCGTACTCATAAAAGCAGAATAATTCACTGTCCAGAATGTCTTCCACTGTCTTGATAGACGATGCAAAAAAATTATCAAATCCAATGACTTTATTGCCTGTTGCTATCAGCTTTCTTGCCAATTCGTTTCCAGTCATTCCGGTAACGCCGCTGATTACATATAAATTACTCATTATATATCTCCTCCAATTTCTATGATAATGTAAAGTATAATTACATCTCTCCAATCATTATTGCAACTTATATTCCAATTGACAATCTGTCTTTATAAAATGTATCTACTTTATTTGTAAACGATTTTTGTTCACTTGCTATGTTATATTGTACTTTACATAGCTGCATTTCCTCTATCTCCACATCCAAAACAGCATATTGTGCCATCGGATTATGGTTTCTCGGCTGACCAACAGAACCCGGATTAATAAAAATCGTTTTCTTCCTATTTCTGTAAACCGGATTATTTACCTCATAATATTTTTCAAAACAGTGTGGAATATGCGAATGTCCAGAAAAAACATAATCATACTTTTCATACCCCAACAGAGTATCTTCAAGTTTTATACTTTTCCAATAATAATTCTCTAAGCTTCCATGTATAGCGAGACATTTTTTCCCCCCACACTCAAACTCACAACATCCGCATTCATCCATCTCATTATGAATATAATCCCACGATTCCTGACTCAATATGCTTCTCGTATATTGCGCACTGACTCTCCCTCGTTCTGATGAAAAACGACCGTATTCATCCCACAATACTGCATTTTCATGATTTCCGCATATATTACACAAAACTGTATATGGCAATGATTTCACCATCTGAATGACCTCATTAGAATGCATACCATAATCAATCATATCACCCAGCAGAATGCAGGCCTTTATATCTTTTGTTTGCGCTGCCTTGTAAATAACAGCTTTTAGAGCCTCTTTATTTCCATGTATATCCGACATTATAAGGATTTTCATTATATCGTCCCTGTTCTCCTTTCGCTGTAATATTTTTACCATGACATGTTTTTGTATTAATCATCTATCCCCGAAATCCAGACAGTGCGGATAATGATTTTTTCGTTTTTCCACAGGCGGCAGCTGCATATAATCGCCAAACATAAACCTGAGTATTTCATCAATGTTCCTCGGAAAACAAAGCTTGATATCTTCGAAATCCAGTTCAATCACTGGAAATGATTTCCTTCTGCTTATTATATTTGTATAAGGACTCGTATCACATAAAAAGGCTAATCTGTCTGTTTCAATATCATTATACCTGCAACTCGCCTTTTTGCATTTGCCATATATCCATTGAGGAGATATTCTAAATACCACCAGTATAAAATGTACTATTGCACATATCATATGGGCAATTTTTCGCTTAGCGCCTCTAAACGGAAGCACTGGAAAAGCAATATGCCGTAAAATGAGGACTTTGCTCCAAAACCAAGCTGTTCTAGCCTGCCTTCTCATCTGTTTATCATCATCAGAAATATTATCAAACGCATATACATCAAGAAATATCCCCAATTCACAGTCTATATTCTTGAGCGGCTCCTCTACAAACCTGGTTCCCTTTATCATAATACGAGTAGTCATTAGTGGATAGTTGCGAAAATGTTCAGCATTACCTATCACATATTTATCTGAATATCTTTCTTCAACTATTTGTAATAGTCTCTCATAATCCTTTCTGGGCAACCCTACATCTATATCATCATCCCATGGAATAAATCCCTTATGCCGCAATGCACCTATGCCTGTACCTGCCAAAGCAAAATATGTCAACCCAAACTCTTTGCAGATCCGAATAAAGTCTTTGAGTATTTCCAATTCTAGCGCCTGTAATTTCTTTAACGTTTTCTCATCATATTCACCCATAATTATCTTCCTTACCTCAAAATAATACCATTTTATTACTGATTATCCGCATCTGTTATATTTTTTCTTACAAATCATTAATATGAATAATAATAAACACAAGAACAAAAGAATTGCCAAGTACCCTGTTGCTGCCCCCATAAGCCCTTTCGTTTCAACACACCTGTCCAACAGCATTAGCGAAAACACTGTTGTCAATGCATATATTGCAAACATATACTTCTGTTTTCTCATTATTGTAATTACATAGTAAAAAACCACACTTATTGCATTTATGCCACCGGCAAAAAGCAAAACAATCAATACTAATTTACATTCTGATAAGTCTATTCCATATAGAAGTGATAATATTGGAATCCCTATCAAATATGCCCCAATAATGCAGACAAGTGTAAATATCATAATTATACCACACAGTCTACTAACTGTTATTATAAGTTCTCTTTTCTTATTTTCAACATAATATATTGCAAGTTTTGTTTCTATCGGTCTTAAAACAATGCCACAGAATAAATTTATTACAAAATTAGGCATAAATACTGCCGAATAATAAATCTGCATCCTGTCTCCGAGCATTCTGTCAACAGAAAATTTTGAAGAATTTATCAGGTAAGTATTTAAAAAATTGCATGTAGCCAATGGAATGCAACTGCTCACTAATTGCAAAAGACTGTTTTTTTCAATTTCACTCTTTTTCTTATCAAGCATCCGTGTTGGTACAATATCCAGATAATAAATAGCTACAATTTCAAGCATATCCATAACTACAAGACTCCATATTATGTTTTTTGTTATTAATATTCCCAAAATCAGTGCCGCTGTGCAAATCAGCGTTCTAAAAAACATCGACTTTCCAGATATGTCTATGCGATTACTTCGCTGATATTCCCCTTCGTATACATCAGAAACTCCTTCACATATTTTATAAAAACAAAGCAGTCCCACTATCTGCGCTTTTAATATAGTATAATCGCTGAAAGCAATAATGGCAATCGCAGCACAAAATGCAGCTATGCATGTCAAAAACCTCATTTGTACATATTGGCTTAATTTATATTCTCTCTTTACATCCGTAACCTGAAATGTCCTAATTTCAAAGTATGCAATAGTAGACATCCACTGTGCAAGTGAAAGACCAATTGAAAACATTCCACCAGTACTCTCATCCGTAAACCGTGTTACAATAATCGTTGTTACCAATGTAGATAACGCAAACAGCGTGCTGCCTAATGCATACCATTTATACCCGTTTTCTTTTTGGTGATTCGTTTCTTTCCATAGTGATTCAGTTATCCATGTTTTCATATAATACCATGTTCTTTCTTTTCAAAGATTGTATTCCTATCCAGCATATTTATTCCAGCGAATTTGACTCTTCACTTTTTCTATAGTACTTTGCAATCCTTACAGCCATCCAATTGGGCCAAAACTTTTGAAACATTTCAATATCTTCCCATGTTCTTCCACTCTCCTGAATCATGGCAGATGTCTCCGAATCCTCATGTATGCGATGCGCCATCAATGGTTTTTTGCAATATAAAAACTGTCCCTTCCGTCTGGAAATCATCTCCCACGCCTCCCAGTCTTCGTTTGAGCGAAAGTGATTTTTAAAAACTGGTTCTGGAAGATTGCTCCTAAAATACGCAACAGAAGGACAACAGATTGAATTTCCTAATGACAATATTCTTCTACGCACAAAAATACTGCTCCGCAAAAATTTTAATCCCAGTGGAAACAATAACATTCGTTTTATCTTCAACAACCTGTTTTCCCTTATCATTTCCCCATTTCTCAGTTCATAATAATCTGTAAAAAAAATTAAAGGGTTCTTTGCTGTCTGAGCCATTTTTTCTAAAGTCTCTGTATATTTTTCAAAGTAAACATCATCCTGATGTGCAATAGTAAGAAGTGGTGTATTACATTTTGAATATGCAAAGTTCCAATCCTGTGTAATACCGCTTTCCCCTTCGTTTAAAAAAAACGTAATATTATATTTATTGCAGAGATTTGTAATATAATCACACGGGGTCGATGTCACTAAAATAATATTCGATGGGATTGTCTGGTGTACTACAGATCGAATACATTCTTCCAAATAAGGACTTTCTTTATACGCGCAGATTGCAAATGTATGCTTATTTTTCATATTATTACTTCTTTCCGCTACCATCTACTGGATTCGCATTGTTATTATTTCCTATTATTTTCACGTATAGCCAATTCTTCTACCAAATTTCTCACTTTATCTTCTAACTGCGACACTCTCACAGATAATAAAAAGCATCTTATTAAGAGCAAAAATATCATTAATAGAAAAATAAAATTAACCGGAGCCTGAAATCCCATAAGCTCCGAAAGAAAACTTGCTATATCCGGAAATACGCTTAAAACAATAAAAAGCACGGACAGGCCAATCCAAAATACTGTATCCATCACTTGCACTTGAGACTTTTTCAATTTTCGTGCAATATACCCACAAGTCAGTATTGAAGCAGCAAACAGCATGACTCTCAACGCAATCGACATATCATATCCCTTTCTTTCTAAACCATTGCACTATCAATATAGAGGAACACATATGGAACATATACTTAATACTCCTTGACAAATTCAAATAACTCTCTCCAGCTGTTCGCTCATTCATATGAACCTGATATTCTTCCACCTTAGCTCCACACCGTATCAAGTAAGCAATTGTATCCGGCTCCGGCCCATAATTCATTGAGGTGGCAAGCTTCCTGATCATCTGCCTGTCATACAGCCGCATTCCGGATGTGGAGTCTTTAATTATCTTACCCGTTGTCATTAATATACATAATTCTATCAGCAGACTTCCCATCATTCGCATTGACTTTGGTTTCTTCTCTTTTGCAAATCGGCTTCCTATCACCACATTCAAATTGTTTTTCTCAGCAAACTCAACCATTCCCTGTATATATTGCGGATTATGCTGTCCATCCCCGTCGTACTGTATTGCATAATCATATCCATGGTACATTGCATATTTCATGCCCGTTTGAAATGCACCTGCCAAACCAAGATTAATCGGTAAGTCTACTAAATTATAGTTATTTTCTTTACAGACTTTTGCTGTGTCATCGTTTGAGCCATCATTGATTACCACATAATCAAACATGGCATAATTATTTTTTAGGTTTTCTACAACATTTACAATATTCTCAGCCTCATTGTATGCTGGAATGATAATCAGTATTTTCATAATCCCTACCTGCTATCTCCTATTATCATCTTAAAATGAAGCATAATCTCCATATTCTGAACCTTACCTCTTTAACGCACAAACGTATTTTATCACAAAACCTTTCAAAATGCGACTAAAATATGTAATATTCCTAGATTAACCAATCAAGATTTTATGTTTTTAGAGGCGTAGCGTTATTTTTTGCATAAATAAAACGTACAGAGGGCTTCCAAAGCATTAATCCATTAAATAATATCCGAAAGCCAATACCCTGTACGTCACTGTTTTGTTTCACCAGCGCCTACACATGAGATTACTTATTCATGCTATATATAGACTCGCCTCTAAAAATTACATACTCGCAAACTATATAAGCCATATAAAAATATTATAGCCATAATTGTTGTCGCTATTGCAAATATATTACTCTTAATTTTCTCACCAACATCTATATCCATTTTCCCTATAAAATACAAAAATGGGAAAAGAACTGGAAGTATATATCGGTACTGACATCCCAGCACTGTGTCATATCCAACAGGTGTAAATGACACATAAAGAGCTGTGGCTGCCAATGCCATTGACGCAAAACATGCAGCTGCCGCCGCACACCGCTGACAAATTATAATCCGTGACTTCTCACTTAGCTTACCGTTGTCAATGACTGCAATTACACCTATTATAAGCATACATAAAGTATGATATTCTGCCTTTCCGTAATAAGCCATATATGTCAGATAATCATGTGCCTGATCCGGTGACAAATACGTTTTTAAAAATTTAAGCAAAATAAGTGTATATTGCAGGGGATTATTAAGTATATACTTAATCTGTTCCGAAGAATTTACCGCCTCTCCGCCTCTAGTATCACCTGTTCCAGCACCGTTAAATAATATGGGCAAAGCAAATGTAGCTATTAATATAACCATAGCAAAAACTACGGCAAATCGCTTAACATGAGTATGTTTATCCTTTTTATAATCCATAAACATGACCGGAAACAGCAATGGAAAATATACAGCCTTAGGTAATATTCCAATTACCATAATAAAAAGTATTTTCACGAGCTGAGGCATACGTATTTCCTGAAATAGCCGCACTTCCCTAATACACATTGCATATCCAAATATAACAAAACTTACGACCCACCAATCATATGCATATGCGGAAGCCAGACACAGACTGGTTGGAATCATGCCAATTACAGCAATTAACAGTTTTCCTCTCTCTTTAACCATTTTTATTGACAAACTAAAGAGAGCTGAATAACATAACAAATTCATCCATTTGCCAAGCATATATGTGTGTGTAAAACTTAATCCTAATCCTCTCCCGATCACCAAACCTACAGCTCCCGGAATATATGATACAAATGTTGCCCCGAGTCCCCCTGCATTCTCGGACTTTTCCAGCACTGGATTAATTTCCGCTTTTGTGTCTATCGACTCCTCCCAATATTCTCTTATCTCATGCTTATATATACTGCTTTCGTCCATCCAAAATCGAAATATATATGGATAGGAAACTTCATTATCCGCGTAGGAAATTAAGCCATTTTGTCCCCACGACACAACTGCTGTCCTGGAATAATGTGTCTCGTCGTCCCAAGTTGTTCCGGCAACTGCCGGAATTGTCAGTATTGTACATGTCCCAATACTCATTACAAGGATAAAATAATAGATATGAACATACTGCATACATATATTTCGATATAAGTAGGCAAAAATTAAAATGCTTATTATACATGTAAAAACCAGCACGCGATATATATTAAAATACAAGGTCCCCCTCCTACTGCCAAAAATATATTCGCAGACAAAAAGCAAAATAAATATGGCAAAAGGTATAATAACCCTTATAAATACTTTTAATTTATTAATAAATAACAGCTTTCCAAAACTTTTTAGCTGTGCATCAACTTTTATTAGCTTCCTGTTAAATCTCTCACTATAAGCAATTAATGCAGAAATCAACAAATTGATTAGCAGCATGCACATATACTTAAAATGAACATTTTTATATTGTATTTTATAATCATCCGCAATACTAATACTAGCAATACCAAAATCCTGACTGATATTAAGCCTTAAATATTTGAAAGCTTCCGGAAAGTTTGTCTCGATTACACTACCTTGTCCCTCCAGAACGGTTTTATCCAGCTCTGTGAAATCAGCTGATTCTCTTCCATAAAACATCTTAACAGATGACAAAGCTATAGAAGAATTCAGCTCAATCGCAACTCCCCTTATCCCGTTGCCAGTTAATGAACTAAAATCCAATAAAATCCAAGGGTCATCACCTTGCACCACAAAATTATAGCCATCCGAAGTTTCATATTGATTCACTTCACCCAAACATTCATTTAATTGAATGCTTCTATTGTAATCACCTGAAAATGAAGCGTACCGCGTTCCCCTTATATAGATAAAACCGAAAATAGTCAACATAAACCAGACTATTAAAAAAGAATTTTTGTAAAACTTTCTTTTTCCCATTTTCAATACTCACCTTACAGCTTCCGCACAAACATCCCAGAATCTTCCATTTCCTTTAATGATTTTTCATAACCGCTATTATCAATATTTTGTCCCTTAACCCAGGCGCAAAACTGCTCAAGCCCCTGTTCAAGTGAAATCCTCTGCTCAAATCCCAGTATCGCTTTCGCCTTAGATATATCCGCTATATTATGTGCTATATCACCAATTCTAAAATCACCTGTTATATTTATAACACTCTTGCTCTCATAAGCTTTCTTCAAAAACGCTGCAATTTCAATTACACTTGTCCCAATTCCGCTTCCAATATTAATTATTTCTGAATTACTTCTTGGCTCGTCGATAGACTTAATCACTGCCGCAGCAGTGTCCACAACATTGATAAAATCTCGGCTTTCCAGTCCATCCTCAAATATATTTACAGGCTTATTCTCCAGCATAAGTGTTGAAAATATTGACAAAATACCAGTATACGGATTTTTTAACGATTGACCCACACCATATACATTCTGAAACCGGAATATCGTATACTCTATCCCAAGCGCGGGGCACATTGTTTCCAGCATTCTTTCCTGCGCATATTTGGTAAATGCATACAAAGATGCCGGCTTTATCATACTATCCTCTGAAGTATACTCTTTTTCAAGTCTCTGTCCACACACATCGCAATACATCCCAAAATCACCCTTCTGCATATTCTCCTTATTACGCGCAGATGGATAAACAATTCCACATTCAGGGCACCTGTACTTTCCTTCACCATATACCGATCTGGATGATGATAAAATAATTTTCTTTACCCTGCCTCTATCCCCCAGACTTGATATTGCCTGCAAAAGATTTGATGTGCCCATAATATTTACTTCATTATACTGATTAATCATGTACATCGACTGTCCTGTACCAGTTTCCGCCGCCAAATGAATAATGCATTCATTATCACCGACAGCTTCCTTAACCATGTCAAAGTCCCTTACATCTGCCTTAATAATTTTACAAAAATCCCTAATAGACTGATACAAATAAGATTTTTCCCAATCCTGCCCATGTATCTGCTGTGTCATTACATCCAATACCGTAATTTCATATCCGCCCTTTTGGTGCAGCTGCTTCACTATCTCTGTTCCTATAAAACCTGCTCCACCTGTTATTAATATTTTTTTCACAATATAACCTCCACACATCCACAATAATTCCACTTGAGTACAACGTATTTCCAAAAATTTCAACTACACTCAAAATAGTATACCTCTTATACTATATTGTCAAATACAAAAACTGCATTTGTATATCAGTATGTCAAGTGGCTCTTTTAATTATGTGTTTCCTTTGCAGAATATATATTACCACTTTGTCCTGCACTTTTTTGCATCATTGTCTCTTAGTCTTCATTATTTGAGAAATCCACTGACTCTTTTATACTATATGACGAATCTATCCCTGTCCCATAATATGTCTTTACCAATATCTCACTCATCAATCCAAAAATAAATAGCAATATACCTATGATGGCAAAGAACACGGTCAGCAATGGTGGAAAAATATTGTCTGACATTTTTCTTCCCATGCAGAACAAAACAACAGACCAGATACCGCAGCCACCTCCAAGCAGCAAAAATGCCAGTCCTACTCCCCCAAGCAAATGTAATGGTCTTGTAGAGTACTTATTCCAAAACCACACTGAAATCATATCAACAAATCCTTTTATGGTACGTTTCCAATTATATTTTGTCTTTCCGGCAGTTCTGGGACGATGGTTTACAATTACCTCGCCCACACGGAATCCCTTTATTTTCAGAATTGCCGGAATAAAACGGTGCTGTTCCCCATATAGATTAATATGTTCAAAACATTCTCTTTTATAGACCTTTAAGGAGCATCCACTGTCATGAATACCATCATGCACCAATATGTGCCGAAGCAGATTCGCTCCTCTTGACGTAAAATTTTTCATCAAAGTATCTTTTCTGTGTTTACGCCATCCAGACACCACATCCAAATCATTGACCTCAAGATACTGGATCATCATTGGAATATCTGCCGGATCATTCTGCCGATCACCGTCCATTGTTACAATATATTCATATTGTGATGCCTTAATTCCGGCATCCATGGCAGCAGTCTGTCCAAAATTTCTGCGCATTGCGATATATTTCAGGGGCTTTAATGTTCTGCAGATTTCTTCTGTTTTATCTGAAGATCCGTCATTAACAAAAATGATTTCATATATATATTTGTTACTTTCACAGACTTCCTTTATTTCCCTGTGCAATTCTGCAACGTTTCCATCTTCATTGTACACTGGTACCACAACTGATATTCTCACCACTTGCATTATCTCCTTTTTCTCTTTTGCGCCAATATACAAACCATACAATCATTGCCGCCAAACCAATTATTGTTATTACAGCTGATATATTTAGATATGGCATTCTATATTGCAGAACTACATCATGATCACCTGCTGGAAGGTATGTACCTATAAAACCATAATTAACTTTCATTAATTCAGACTTGGTTCCATCTACATAAATATTCCATCCTATATCATATGGAATAGAAAAGAACAATATGGAATTTTTATCATTTTTGACACTCCCCTCTATTCTGTTCTTGGCAAATTTTTTGCAGTCAAATGATTGGAGGCGGCGGTTTTCTATATATTCGTCCAATTTTTCATAATACAAATCTTTATCATATGCGCTGATTTTAATATCTCTTATATTCATTATCCTAGATGAGTCCATCTTTATATATGATATAGGAAAACCGCAAAGCTCTAAATGCTGTACTTTATCACTCTCTGCAGAACTTATATATGTGGTTCCGATTTCTGTCTCAATATTTCCATAATAAACTCGACTATATGCCATGTCATTAATTCCTTGCGTAATAAAATCCAATACAACCACTTTATCTGCATTAATCGTGTCAAAATATATCGCCTTATCTGCTTCATCATAAACATAAGAAACAGTATTTCCCTGTAAATGCTCGTTATAATCCCAAGCATTTTTTATATTTATGCCATATATCAATTCTTCCGCTTGCAAAACGCAGCTATCTAATATAGCTTTACGCTTTTCACTAATGCCTAAAGACTCAAAATCTTCATAATTAATAATGTTATCATAACAAAATCCAATAGGCAAAACTTTATTGTTTATATATGTACCATCTATTTCTTTCGATAAGTCAAGACCATAATTATTATCTATAACAGCTTCTGGAATAATATACTTTACACCTAAAAGAGAATATAAGCTATTGCTGTTATTCAATCCTGACAAAAAATGTCTTGAAGACTCATAGTATACCGGAATATTCAATTTTGAATAAAATTTGTACAAATCATCATTAATTTGCCCGGAATACTGATTAGTTCCATAAAAATTTTGATATAACGAGTCACAGTAATATACTTTTGGGGATTTCTCGATTCTATAAAGGCTATTGCCATCCATCTCCTTTATATGATCTACCGTCTCATCTCTATATGCACTCAATCTACCCTCTGTTACTTTTATCGGAGTATCGCAAAAAATGTATGCATTTGAAAATAAGTCAATAGATACCAGCAATACCATAATACAATAAAAGACATTCTTATTTATTCTGTCTGCTGTTAGTACCAGAAATGCAAACATCAGTAAAATCCCTATTGTTCTTACATATATTTTGGCATCAAAGTATTCTGTACCTATACTTAACGCAGTCGCCATAATCATAATGCAAAACAGTGTACTCAACGTTACCATCTTTTGTTTAGATCGTTCTGCTATCCATATATCCATTCCTAATGTTCCAAGATATATAATAACATAGAATACCCAGATCGATGAAAGCCGAAAAGAGACTTCACTAAAACCGTTCATTAAATAATTCAAACCCGGCAAAAATGTATAAGCAAGAATAAATCCAATTGCGACTACTGATGATATCTTTCTCCCTTTTTTCTGTCGCATTACAGCTAATGGCACCAACACCAAAAGCAAAATGCCACAGTAAAAGCTAGGTGATATTAGGATATTATCCCAACCAACAAAATACTGGTCAAATCCCAACCAATCATTACTTATGGTTCTAAAAAAAGCTGTCTTAAGAATTTCAGGGCTGGTAAGTGAAAGTAAACGCTCTTTCACAGATTGAGTCCCCTCTTTAAACCTGCTTCCTCCCAAATTTACTGCCAGAGAGGGCAGAACAACAAGCGCAGAAGCAAAAATTGCAACTATATATGCACTAACTGCTCTGGCAGTCAAAAGCACTAATTCTTTCATTTTATAAGTATCATTTAACTGAAAGTATCGGAATAATGTATATCCAACCATCATTGCAAACATAAGGCAAGTATTATATGAGTTAAAGCTAATACAATACACAAATAGAGCAACTGGAAGCCACTTAAATTTTTTCTTTGAAATAGCTATCTCCATACACAGCAACACCAAAGCCGTTAAAACCACTATATTAGGATATGACTTCCAATACTGCCTTACCATCATATACCCGCATAAGGCATATGACATAGCTCCAATATGGGATGTTATCTCCCTTCTTTTCAATGTTCTTAGGTAAAAATACATTATAATATAAGCCAGAACTATTTTAATAATCTGGCTTATTCCCAAAAGATACGGAAGTGCTTTTGTTCCAAACAAAATGGGCCAATCGAAAATGGTAACGGATCCAAAGCGCTTCACCGCTCCCATTCCTTCCGCAAAATCCCAACCAAATATCCATTCCCCTTTAGAAATCAAATCTGCATAATGGTACTGATTAGGAAAACTCTGATTAATCGAATCTCCAGCTATGTCACGAAAAACAAAAACTGCATTTCCTACAATATAGTTCCTATAACAATATAAAACTCCTAAAAAAAATATTCCGCTAACAATAAAAATCTTTTTAATCGTGATTCTCTTTTCAATTAAATCATCCAGTTTTGTACACCAATATGCTATAAATCCCATGCACAGCTTTCTGTTCCAGAGTAAAATCAAGCTTAATGCCAAAAGGACAATAGCACTATATCTTTCCTGCCGTTGTACATAAAAATATTCATTTAAAACTTTCACAAACTCTACAGTAAACCATGCATATCCATCATCGGATACACTGTTCATCTCAAATATGCCTGTGTGCCCTGTCTCTTCCAATTCCAAATCAGATAATCCACACAACATACTACTCAATTCATTTGACCGAACGTCTTTAAGTATAATACCATTTTTTTTAATCCGTATTTTTTCTATCGCTATCTTTCCCTGTGAATCCGTAAAATCTATTCTCAACTTTGAAATTTTATCTGTATATTTCTGACTAATCTCAAATCTTGTTATAGGAGCAATATGCTCTGTGATTACCTGATATTTGTATGGATATTCGCCCATATCAATCAACAACTGTACCATATTTGAATTTTCGGGGTATTCTTTATACACAATCTCCATCTGAATACTACCCGATATACCATCATACATTGCTATAAATATAAAAGTTACTACACCAGCTGCCAAAATTAATAATCTTTCCCAACTGAATATTTCTAATGTCATAAAATATGCTATAGCCACCAGTATAAGCACCCCAATTATTGCACTTATGACATACTCAATTGGCTGTTTTTCGAATAGAGAATTAATTTGTGTTACAAACTCCGAGCTGCATCCTACATATCCATCAACCGAAGTACATTTAACAACATAGTCGCCTGCTTCATCTCCTAGCACTTCAATATCATTTAAAGGAAACAAATTTTCAATAAGTTCCTGACCTCTATATGTCCCTAATACCAATCCTTGTCTTTTTATCACGATTTGATTGACGTTCACCGCTCCTGAAGAATCTACAAAATCAATCCTAATATTTTTCAACTTTCCTGCATAGCTCTTATCAACCACAAGCTTAGTAACCGGTTCAACCGCTTGTGTACTAACCTCATCAGCAGAAAATCCCTTTCCCGTATCCCAGCATACCTGAGTAACCGTGGCATTTTGAGGATAGCTGTTGTAGTATATATTCATTTCAATATCTCTATAGCCTGTTGAAAAACATATTATAATTATTGCCACTGCAAACAGTAGCAAGCCCCTCCTTTTCAACCTGTTCAGGCTCTTAATTCTTTCCACTATCCTCATTAATCTCATTCTCCTAAGTTTATTACATAATCAAACGTTTTATATACAGTTGTTCCGTCAGCTGATACTACCCATAGTGAACACTTATCTGCCTGATCTGTTATGACTAAGTCCATAGGGATTTTTACATTAAATCCCGCATTTTGTAGATTGATATTATTAAAATAGTCTGCCAAAGACTGGCTCTCAATTCCATAATCGCATTTTAATATATGTGTTCCAATTGCGACATACACATTACTCGCCGGAAGTCCCACCTGAAGATCAGCTGCCCATCCACTTAACTCTATATATGGTGAGGTTCTACTGGCATTTAAAATATTTGTATTTTCCGTCCATACACCATTACAATAATCTAAACTATGTGTAGTGACCGAATTCTCAGAATTTAGTATATTTAGTCTTTCTTTCTGCTCTTGTTCAGGAAAAAAACTATTCCCAAACAACGTTGAAGAATGGCACACTATAACAGCATCATACTCATCACCCTTGAGCGCTATATCAATATAATCAGTCCCCCCAAAATATCTAGGATCAAGGATTGTAACCTTATGGCAGCCTAAAGATAGGTATGAAACTGTCCTAAAACACATCGAATCCATAATAATTAATATATTATTTTTGTCCTTCAAATTATTCGTTATATTATAGAAAGGCGATGTAAACTGCAAATAATTAGTAACCCAATATACATACTCATCTATATCACCTAGCCTCGTGTAACTGTTCATAACTGTATCGTCAAATATCCCTGACTTTTCAACACCCTGAAGCGGATTCGACAATAAAAAAGAGGTCTCATAATCCGGAATATATATTATAAATTCATCTGCCTTAGTAAAATACTTTCCTCCCTCACGAGCAAGATTTCCCCTAAAAGAATATGTCTCTTTCCTATAAGTGTTAATATCAAAAATATCAGGGGCAATCTCACATGGTGTATTTTCATTTAGATATGCTAATAACTGTTTCCCTACCCACATTTCAGCATCTGTTGTCAAATGTATATCCGTTTTAAAAAAGAACTGATCTTTTGGCAGTGCATCTGGAGAATCCAAGCATTTCTCACCAATGTCAATATTATCAATGTTGTTATCATCCAGCTTCTTTTTTAGATCCTTAATCGTCTTATCTGTTTTATTAAATGCATTGCTTGGATAATCAGAATATCCCTCCATTTCCCTTGATGGGATTTGTACATAAACCAATGGGATTCCCTGCTTATCTAAAGACTCTTTTAGCTTCAGTATATCTTTTAGAAACTGTTCCGTGGATTCCTCTGTGATACTTGCCGAGCTTATTAAATGCACAATTCCTGACTCATCTTTTACATATTCAAAGTTCCCCAGCATCTTCTTACCCAATGCGCTTAAAGACATCCCATATAAATCCAAAAACTGGTCTTTTCTATAGAATTCCGATTTATACTCATTCTCAATTGCATTTTTATCAATTTTTCCATCTTTTATCAGACAATAAAACGACTTCAAATTCGCACCTGCCAAAAAAAACAATACTATTGCAAATAAAACTGGTAAAATCCAGACTCCGATATTCTTACAAGGCATTTTTTTCATAATGATACCGACTCCTTAAAAGTCAA
Organism: Lachnospiraceae bacterium; assembly: GCA_029068555.1. Lineage (GTDB taxonomy): Bacteria > Bacillota > Clostridia > Lachnospirales > Lachnospiraceae > COE1. The sequence continues at coordinate 62,130 of JAIECJ010000094.1, read as the reverse complement.
AATAAATAAATGGGTTATATGTGACGCTTATACTATATGAAATACACACTAGGAGCAAACCAGTCAGCGCTACAGCCTCTACCGCCCTAAATACTAAATTATCATGTCTCTTTTCACATATAATTGTCATTATGGGCGTTGACAAAACAATTCCGATTAAAAGTACAACAAAGTTATCCCTGAAAAGAAAAATATCCAAAGGATTTACTAAGGCTGCATGATTCCAGCCCAGCATTGTCCCTATATATGCAGCTGCCTTGTTAATATCTTCCGCTCTGAAAACCACCCATCCAAAATTAATAAACAATAATGTAATAAACCTGTATATCGCTTTGCTGTATGCATGAGTAAATTTTTCAGGATGCAGGGCAAACTTCTCAATTATCTGTATAATCAGCCAGAAAATTCCCCACACAATAAAAGTCCAGTTGGCGCCATGCCATATACCAGTCAATATCCAAACAGCTGAAAGGTTCATAAAAAGACGGAATTTCTTTTCAACACGAGAACCTCCCAAAGGAAAATAAACATAATCACGAAACCAGCTGCTCAGCGATATATGCCACCTTCTCCAAAATTCAGTTCCGGTTTTTGAAATATAAGGATAGTCAAAATTTTCTTTACATCGAAATCCTATCATATTTCCAATTCCAATTGCCATATCACTATATCCTGAAAAGTCAAAATATATCTGCATTGTATAGCAAATCGACCCTAGCCATGATAAACAAACCGTTAATTCCGAACTGCCAACACTGCCAAATGCCTTGTCGGCAACAATGGCAAAAGTATTTGAAAGAATCAGCTTCTTACCCAGACCACAAATAAACCGCTCTATTCCATACGACAATTCATTTATATCAAACTTTCTTCTTACCAAATCGTCCTTAAAATCATTGTATCTTGCAATAGGACCTGACATGATCTGTGGAAAAAAGGAAATATATAAAGCAAAATTAAAAGGATTTTTCTCCGATTGACTTTTTCCCATATATATATCTGCTAAATATGATATTGCCTTAAACGTAAAAAAGGACAATCCAATTGGAAGGATAAGGCTCAATGAACTTATATTTTTTCTGCAAGCCTTGTTTATGATTTCAAGCGTAAAATTTAGGTATTTAAAAACATAAAGCATAGCTACATTCCCCAGAACGCCGATTACAAATATAATCTTACAAACCCTTCTCTTCTCCCTACACTTTTCAATTGCAAGTCCAATGATATAATTCAACAGAATCGAACTTGACAGAGGCATTATGAAGCTGCCTTGTCCATACCAATAAAAGAGTATTGACACACCAAGTAAAAATATATTCCGAAGCTCATCTCTTACCATATATGCCAATATTATTGTAATTGGCAGAAAAACAAATAAAAAAATCGGGGATGAAAAACTCATTATTTAGCTTACCTTTCTCTTTCTCCTGTTATCCCTTATCCGTCTATAAAAATGCAAAACCTTTTGAGGAATATACTTCTTAATTTTTTTCTCTAACTGAAATTTCAAATTATTTTGCGACTTTAAATCATCAATTTGCCATTGTAATAAGCTCACAACATCCCTTAATTCTTTGATTTCTGGACAATGTGCTACATATTGATCAAAATGTTCTACCACATCAAATAAGTTACTTGTATAATAATGCGGAAATATCTTTTTATTGATTTCTCTCATCATAAAATACAAATTTGTTGTCTCAATGCTGGCAAATTTATCGTGCATTAGCCATGCAGGATAATATCCTTCATACTGCACCACAAAACCATAACCTCTTTCTATTGCATGCAGAATTGTCCCATCAGTGCCATTGGGTTCCTTTGGAAAATCTTTATATTGCCATCCGTAATCAATCAGTGTTTTCAATGCCTGCGGTCTAAACCAGAACATTGTACCCAGTGGCGCAATTGGAGCCCGTTCTGGCTTAATATTTACCTTAATTCCTAATTTTTTCATTAGATCTATGGTTAATTCATAATCTCCCGCCCATTCAGACCCAATCATTTGATAAAAATTCCCATGTGATGGTACAGGCGGTGTCAATAAGCCTAACTTAGGATTTTCTTCAAATGTCTGAATAATATTCTGCACAAGTTCACTACTTCCTAGTATGTTTTCAAAACACTGATATGAAAAGGACTCGCCATTGCAATAAGGTTTCATCTGTGTTGATTTTTTATCATGCGCATAGCAAACATAATCATAATCATATAAATATGGTGCACACCCCACCAGCAAAGACGAGACATCCCGCCCCCTGTTTTCAATTAAAAGTACTTTAACATTATAATCACCAAGCGCATTTAATTTACCCTCTATTCCAAGCTTTGTTTTCTCCAAAGGAGTTGTAATAAATATGTCTGTGTTTTTTGGCATTGACTTGATATATTTAAAACAGTAATCAACTAACTCTTCATAATAAATATGAATCATGAGTGCTATCTTAGCATTCGTTTTAACATCAGGGCACAAAACATGATTTTTAGGAAGGATATAGTTTAAATGCATAATAGTTTTAATTTCGTCCATATTATTGATGCGCAAAATGTTATTCCATATCAAATTAACATCATAATTTGTATGTTCCTTTACGTACAAATAGGAATCCATAGTGGCATTGCCCACTGTATCTGTCAGTATGTCAAAATAATTTTGTGAAAAAGATTTCTGTTTCATCACAGGGCATTTTCTATTAATTACCAGTTCACTAGACATCATCATTAATGGGTATCTTGTATACCCCTCCAAGTCATCCGTATTGACATATACATCTGCAGTAAATCCCTTTTCTATAGACTCCTTTGTAAAAATGACCTCAAAAAAACCAATTGCCTCTGCATAGGAATGTATCACAGGAAGGTTGTTCCATACATCCTTATAAGCATCTGTTTTCCCCATGCTGCTTCTTATCACTAAAAAACTTGATTGTATATGTTCAGGAATATATCCATATTTACATGTACCAAAGCAATCCCATTCTACCATATGATGCTTTGTAATTCCCCAGAAGTCAATGTCGCGTTTGCTCATAGTGTCAAACATTTCCTTAAACGGATAAATTGGACCATATAAAGTTGAATTTGCAAAAATGCATTCATCATATTGTTCAATTCTTCCCCATGTCAAATGCTGTATACCTGCCAAATACCCAGTAATATCATATCCCTCATTTTCCCGCACCAAAACTTCATCAGAAACCTTGCTAAACTTAGCAGCCCCTTCCGCATTCACTTCTCCATTCACAACAACTAATAAATGATCTGTATATTTTTTCAATTCTGCAAGAAATACAGGAGCATAATCATCTACTATTCCATCTGCATCGTGAAATACATATATCGCTACCCTTTTTATATGTTCTTTATTGAGTATCATTTTTAGTTCCCTCTTTTCTGCCCCTTAATGGCAGCAGCTTTCTTTTAATCCGGTTTTCCAGCTGCCATTTAAGCGAAGTCTGTGGTATTAATTCGTCAATTCTGTTCTGATATGATACAAGCTCTTTCTGCAATCTCTCATTTTCGGATGCCTCATATCCCAACACTTTTATCACATACAGCATCTGTTGATAACTGACATATCCCTTGTACTTTTTTAGTTCCCTGTTCAACCCTTGCAAAATATCTGTTAAATTGGTTATGGAAATATTGGCAAACAATTCATTACAAACAATTGCCGGATAAAAACCTTGCTGCTGCGCAACAAATGAATAAATTCTCTCTATAGCATGAAGTAAGGTTGCATCCGTTCCATTGGGCTCCTGTGGAAAATCACCATACTCCCAATTGTAATCATACAGTATTTGCAGCGCCCTAGGCCGAAACCAAAACATTGTTCCTAATGGAGCAACCGGCGATTTTTCATGACATATCGGAACTGTCAATCCCAACTTACTGGCAAGCTGTATGGTAATGTCATAATTTCCACCCCAGTCAAAATCACCATTGACCGAAAAATAATTGCCATGAATAGGATAAACTGGTGAAAGAATTCCAAGCCGCTTATTATCATAAAATGCACTAATTACATTTGCCACATATTCTCTCGATCCCAGTAAATTTTCAAAACACTGGTACCCAAACTCTGAACCCAAGGAACCGGGAACTACCTGGGTACTTTTCTTATCATGAACAAAACACACATAATCATACTTCATGATAACATCTTTCACACCTACAAGCAAAGAACTTACATCCCTTCCTCTGTTCTCAATTAAACGCACCTCTAGCTTGCGGCATGATAACTTTTGAAATTTATCCTCTATCGCCTTTTTTTTCTCCAACGTATTTGTTGTTATAAAGATATCACTAGACTCAGGCATTGACTGGGCATAATACAAGGAATTATCTAAAAGGTCCAAAAAATATAAATGCATTACTAATGCTATCTGTTTTTCCTTAAGAATTCTATTCAATTTATGTTCATCGCATTGTATTGAACTGAGTATATAGTTTAAATGCATATTGTGATTTATATCCTGCTGATGCCCTGATTTTAAAATAGTATCCCAAATCATATCCACATCATAATCAGTGCGATCCCGCAGATACCCATACAACTTGAATGATGCATCCCCTGACATATTTGAAATGACAGAATCATAGTCTCCCACAAAACTTTCTTTCAGAAACACAGGGCATTTTCTCAATGAAATCATTTCCTCTGGAATAAACAAAAGCGGATTGTAATACATTGTGCCAATATCCTCTGTCAGCATGAACGAAGTGCAGGAATATCCTAGTTTATTTAGTTCCGATGTCAAATATAATGCCTTGGAGTCAACAAGTGACTGTTGAAATCTTTCAACTGTATCAATATTATCAAAAAGTACACGTACTTCCGGATTTTCCAAAACATGTATTTTAAATGCGATAAAAAAAGGAAGCAAATATTCCGGCTGTAAATTATTACCGCTATAATCTAAATAGTTTAGCGGTGTAGGGTGCTGTTTTGCAATTCCCCAAACATCACACCTACTTCTCTCCATAGTTTCAAACAAATCTGAAACGTCACAAACCGGTCCCATAATATCATCCGAAATACAAACAACTTCCGAGTAAGAATTTAGCATTTCACAATCCAGATTATGAAAACCAATATTATAAGCGCTAAGACAATGAACATTTCCCTCCACAACTGCATTATGCACTAACTTATCTTTAATATCCGGATCAGAGACTATCAACTTTTCTGTCACTGAAACAAGAAGTATGTTTTCAAAATAATCTAATACTTTTCGCAAGAAATATTCACTATATCGTTCCAATCGTTTTTTTGAACTCGACGCATAATAAATAATCAATCGTTTATTGTTCATAATTTATTCTTCTTCCTTATTATTCTCTAATTCCCTCACTCTGTTTTCTAACAAGTTTGCATATTCCATAGACTTATTATAAAGACCAAATCCTTCCTTTACCCGTTCTTCCAGTTCGCCAATGTAATCCTGTGCTTTACCATAGAGACTGTAGCTTTCCTTAATTTTACCTTCCAATTCAGCAATATATCCTTTTGCATTTCTAATCTCACTGTCCAACTCTTTTACATTATCTTCCAAAGAAGCTATATACACTTTGGATTCATTATAAAAACCAAATGATTCTTTTACTTTCTGCTCAAGTTCCGTAATGTACTCCCTGGACTTTTTTAACTCATTATTGACCACTATTATTTTATCTTCTAGTTCTGTGACATATTCTTTTGTATTATGCCACGCCTGTTTCACTTCCTCACATTCCTTATCCTTTTGCGCAATATACTGATCTCCCATTTTGTCCATGTAATATTTACTGCTATAAAAAATAGGCTGTTTTAGTCCATCCGCAAAATAACTGGAATTAATTAAATAATTTTCCCCCAAAATCTTTCTGTATTCCGCGTCATTAAGCAACTGAAACAATAACTCCATAGATACTGCATATCCTATTTCTTTGTTTAAAAAATAATTTTTATATATAAATATTTGTTCGCACTTAAGATTATGAAATGCCCGCTTCTCATGTTCAAAAAGCTGTTCAAACCCTTGCAAAAACACCTCTTTATCCATACCATAAAAAAAACTCTGACAAATAAGGTAGTATTCATAGTTCGTTCTGTTGGATGTTTCTATATTATCTACACTAGTATTCTTAATTTTACCCATAAACCAACGATAATTTACCAGCTTTTCAGGAATTACATACACATTACACTGTTTCAAGATCCTAACAAACAAATCGTAATCCTGTAATTGCTTTAATCCATATGAATACAGTCCAACTTGTTGTAATACATTTTTCCTAATAACCATAGAAGAATTACTGAGTTTGCACCCTTCTGTAAAAAATATACGTAACCATTCCCCCTGTGTGTGATTCGCAGAATTCCACATAACGTCTCTAAATTCACATTCTTCCGAGGCAACCTGTTGGTCATTTTCATCAATAATATTAATCCAGCTAAAACATGCGCCATAATCCAAATGTTCTTCCAAAAAAACAATTTGTTTTTCTAATTTATCCTTTTCCCAAAAATCATCACAGTCAATCATTGCACAATATTCACCAGAGGCATTCTCAATCCCATAATTATGCGCTGATGGAATACCTTTGTTTGTTTCAAAAGAAAACAACTTTATCCTAGCATCGGTTTGTGCATATTTCTTTAGTATTTCCATTGAATTGTCTGATGAACCATCATCAACAATTATCAATTCAAAGTCATCATATGTTTGATTTAAAATACTTTCAATTGCTTTTCCAACAAAACTGGCTTTATTATAATTCGTTAATATTATACTGACTTTTTGATTCATCACAACTTACTCCTGGCTTAAAATTTGTTGTATTTTCGTGTTATCCCCCCATACTGCTGGCGAATCATATGCTCTATCAGGAAATGCCCCATATACCAGTTTAATGTTTAATTTATTGTCAATAATAAATTCTTCCATTTGCTGCCCTAACGACTTAGGGTTCCCTGTACATACATTAATAATCCCATTAATTTCATTTTGTATAGAAGCACGGGCTATCTGATATGCCAAATCTTTAACATTAATAAAATCATACTGATTTTTACCGGATGTAAAAGGAAATGTTTCCTTACCATCCGCTGCTGCCTGTAGCACTTTTGAAAAAACAGACCTGCTTTTCGTATCGTCACCAATAATATAATATGCCCTCAGCCAATGCAGGATGCAGTCATTCTCCTGGAGCATCAGCATTAAAGACTGCCGCAACGCATTCTTGGCAATTCCATACTGTGACAAAGGATTACAAGGTGTATTTTCATCAATAACCCCTTCCCAATAGCCGATTTCATGCATGCTTCCCATAACAGCCAGACTCTTTAATCCTCCCTTTACCATATCATTTAAAAATGTGTAATGTTTTGACAATTCTTTCATATGTGCATCAGAATTATGTATAAATCCATCCTTCCATGCCATGTGAATACATACATCTGGTCTTCCGAACTGATCATATATGTCTTTATCTCCGCTAAAAATAGGAGCATCTAATATTTTTGCTCTCTCATCAATTCCCTTTTTATCAAAATCAGATGCAATAACCTCATAGTCTAAATCTAACAATGTTTTGACTACATGCCTTCCAATATAGCCGCCTGCCCCTGTTACTAAAACGCTCTTCTTCATAAAAATCTTCCTTCCTATAGAACATCTGCAAAATGCTTTTCAAGCTTTTTAAAAACCTTAATACCCATTACCATAATTATCAATGTAATAACCCAGAAATAAATTGATAATTTGGGTTTATCCCAAAACCAAGCCCCTTCATAAAAAGCATCCCTGTATCCCTGCACAACATAATACATTGGATTCAGCATCAACACTCTTTCAACCTTTGCGCCAAACATATCCGATGACCACATAATCGGAGTAAGCCACATACCAAATTGTAATATAATCATCAGTACTTGCGAAATGTCTCTAAAAAACACAACACAAGCTGAAGTAATGTATGATAGCCCAAGTGTCAAAACAAGTATACAAAAAGTATAATATATTGTCTGTAAAATCGTTATTTTAATTGGATATCCAAAAACCTTATACAACACAATGGCCAATACTGTAAAAAAAATATGCACAAATATCGCTGATAACATTTTCACGATGGGCAAGGCACTTATTTTGAATACTACCTTTTTTACCAGATAACTATATTCAAAAAGGCTGTTCGTTGCCCCTATCCATGCATCCTGGAAAAAAAACCAAGGCACAATTCCTGCTGTCAGCCATAAAGCAAACGGAACATCCGATACGGGTGATGATTTAAACCCATATCCAAAAACAAGTATATATATGGATACTGTAACTATTGGCTGAATAAACGCCCAGATTGTTCCTAAATATGAAGCAGCGTACTTCATCTTAAAGTCATTAAATGCCAATCCTGCAATCAACGAAGTACTTTTAAGAATATCAAAAAACCATAACACCAATACCTTAACCTTATTATATAACAAATAAAAAACTACAGCACCCAGCACTGCACTCAGCCAATGCAGCATCTTAAAAAGCTTATTAACATTTTCCAACTTTTGATTTAATAGAGCGATCTTATGTGATAAGTCAAATACAATTTGTGCATCAAAGCCCATTGCAGAGATATTAATGTTTTTTCCCTCAAACACAATTTTATCTATATATCCATATGATATAATATCTTCTTTATCAAGAGAAACGCTAAAGAATGAGTCCTTTAAAACTAGGTCATTTATTTGAATATCATTTTCTATGTCTCCAAAATCCATTCTATATAAAATGTAGTTTGTTAAATTATCATTTACCCTAAAGTTCTCATCCTTTAGTATAGTATGCCGTCCAGAACTTTTCTCGTCTGTAAATTCCTTAATATCATTTGCATAGTATACCTGTAGATAGTCCTCATTGCTATATCTTACATTATATTCAATTGAAAGGAGACCTTTTTCCGTTTGCAAAAATACGAACGCAATAACAAAACAAATCACAGCGCCTATCGCCGCAGCACATATTTTTTTAAACCTCATTTTCTAATCCTTCTTTCCATTTAGTGCCACTCATGATTTAATACAACCTTCCCTTCCGCAATATAGTCCATATTTACAAAAAAACTCCTGTATCTTGCCTTATAATCAAATTGAACTGTTGCTGTCTTATCAAACAAAGCTACATCCATTAAATAATTTCCACCTGTAAGATTAAATTTCTTGTATTCCAGAGTACATTCGTTCAATCCCCTATGCCAACTAATTTCAACATTATCCAAAAGTGTATTCAATCCGCATATATACTCATTATCTATTGTATGCAGCGCCACTCCCAAAACAGGCTTTTCAATATTTGTATCATTTACAACATATGTTACCTTTACAAAAATATTTTCACCATGATTAATCTCATCGACAGCATTTCCATACTGATTATATATTTTAGCCTCAATAATTTCAGCGATGTCAACCCCTGCCAAAATCGCTTCATCAACAACTTCTTTTTTCTCTATCTGTATAGGAATTCCATTTTGCATAAAATCATTGTAAGACAACTCACTTTTCAGAAAATCACTATACTTATCCGTTACTTCATCCACATCACCATCCATTACTAAACTACCTTCGTTAAGCCAGATCGCTCTTTTACAAAATCTTTTCACAGAATTTACATCATGGCTCACAAAAAGTACCGTTTTCCCCGCTTCCATAAATTCCACAAACTTTTCCATACATTTCACTTGAAACCGTGTATCGCCAACAGCAAGCGCTTCATCAACAATAAGAACTTCCGGATCCACATTAATTGCAACTGCAAAAGCAAGCCTAACAAACATTCCACTAGAATACGTTTTCACAGGCTGCTTTATATGTTCTCCTATATCAGCAAAGGAAATGATACTATCAATTTTTTTATCCATTTCTTTTCTTGGAATTCCCATAATCGTTCCATTAAGATATATATTTTCTATTCCTGTATAGTCCATATTAAATCCGGCACCTAATTCAAGCAAAGCCGAAATATTTCCTTTCGTTACTACATTTCCCTCTGTAGGATTCAAAACCCCAGTAATAATTTTTAATAACGTCGATTTACCTGAACCATTCCTGCCAACAATCCCTACCGTTTCACCTTTTCCAATTGAGAAATTAATGTTTCTTAATGCATAAAACTCCTTGTAATACAATTTCTTTTTTATATTAAATGCTTCCTTAAATCTATCACTTGGTTTTTGGTATAACTTATATACTTTACTAACATTCTGTATATCAAGTACAATCTCACTCATAACATCCTCGTTTCAGCCAACATTGTGTTCTTCATTTTTATCATTGTTTCATATATTAAGTTCATTGTATGAATATCCATTGTAACAATTTTCATCTTAATTCGTATTTTCTCAATTTTAGAAAAAGGTGCAGTATACTTAAACCACGAGTCTCTATTAAAAAAATAATATTGACCAGCTTCAATAGCGTCCGCATTTGTCTTTTCATAAGTCAACGCAGACCACGCACCATCGCTTTTAATCTCACAAAGATAATCCTCAATAATGCACTCTTTATTTAAAGGATCTACTCTAAATCCTTTAATGGTATCATTTATCTCAAATTCAAACTGAACATCCCCATTAAGTTGCGTAATGTTACTTGTCATTACACTTTCTTCACTGTATCCCTCTCCGAAATCTATATAACACTGTATAAAATAAGGTTTTAAAAATTTTTTCAAAGAATTATGTCTGTTATCGACATATTCAATACCATTTTTTACTTCGTATACAAACTGATATACATTGCCATATTCGCGATATTTCCAAAATGATTCATCCAGCTCGGGTATATCCCTATAATCATTCTCAATTTCGTTATTTCCCACTTCATTATATGTCGCCATTTTCTTAACTGGTTCTAATCCAAGACGAAACAGCATATTCTCTAAACTGTTCTTCGTAAAAAAACGAATGTGAGTATTATCCAATAGCCCTATCGTAGTATAATCAAATTTCCCTTTAAGGAGATTAATTAAAATAGAATTATGTGCAATATTTGGAACAGAAATCAGCATAGAGCCTTCTTGTTCCAAAAACATTTTAGCTTTTACCAAAACATTTTCGGGGTCTTTTAAATGTTCTAAAACATCAGCAAAAATAATATAATCAAATTTCTTGCCATTATATTTTTCTACCCATGTAAAGCTTTCTATATCTCCAAAAACAATATCACTTCCATAATCCGCAGCTTCTTTTCCTGCTTCTTCATCCAATTCAACTAAGAAAACATTACAACTCAACTGTTCTTTCATATATTTTGTCAATCTTCCATTCGCAGGACCAAATTCTAACACACTCGAAGCACGTTTTATTTGTTTTGCAATTAAAGCTAAAGAATTATTAAATATTAAGTCTAATTCAAAATTATATTTCATCAGTTCACCTCAAAATTTCACATTAATTGTCACACATACAAAACCCCCAAAAAACTTATTAAGCTTTGGGGGAATTTCCAAATAACATCTTAATCTTTTTTTTAATCCGAAATCTGAGACCCATTTGTTTATTAAGTTCTTTTATCTGATTTTGAAGTCCTTCAATATATTCCATCGTTTCAAGTGTTTTTAATTCCAGTTCAAATTTTTCTCCTTTTATTCGTTCCAGTTCTCTTCTTATATTTTTATATTCTGACAACCTTTCAAGCTGCTTAAAATGATAACTATATCCAAATATATCTGCCAATCTATTATTGAATGTCCGTACATAATAATCTAAATTCGTACATTCAATACCAGCATAATAGTCAGACATTAAAATTGCTGGATAATAGCCTTCATTCTGAACTACAAGTGGATAAATTCTTTCTATCGCATGTAGGAGCGTCCCATCATTCGCGTTTGGTTCTTCCGGAAAATCAGTATATTCCCAGTCAGCCTCATACAATTTCTTTAAAGCAGCCGTTCTAAACCAAAATAAAGTCCCATATGGAGCAATAGCTGATTTATTTTCATCAATCGGTATTCTAATATCCAACCTGTCTGCCAATTGTTTCGTTATTTCGAAATTGGGTCCCCACTCATTACCTATACTTCCAAAATAATCAGAATGATTAGGCGGCGGAGGAGACAAAATACCTAATCTGGGATTATTCTCCAACAAACACAAAACATTTTCCACAAAAGTTTTATTAAAAATTATATTATTAAAACACTTACTTGCAAACCCACTTCCGACTGTTCCAGGTTTTAAATAGGCTGCTTTTTTATCATGTACAAAACAAATATAATCATACTGGGGAACTATATCTTTTACACCTACTAAAATGCTGCTTATATCCCTGCCCCTATTTTGTATGATCCTGACTTCAATCTTATTCGGAATCCTCTCTGTAAATTGATTCAATATTATTTCTCTAAGCTCAACATTTTTAGTAGTTATATATATATCAACTTCTTTTGGCATATACGAAGCATATTGACACATATCCATTATGAGGTCTTCAAAATAAAGATGCATAACTAGAGCAATCTTTCTCTTTTTCAATACTTCCTGAACTTCAAGCAAATTGGAATTTGAAGATGACAAAATATATCTAAGACTAAGACTTCTAACAATATCCTCCTGATTACATGTTCTTAATAAATTATCCCAAATCAGGTTTATATCATACTTTCTCGATATATTTAAATAATCCAAAAACTCTCGTACTGTATTTCCCATGGTATTTAACAGGATGCTGGTATAATCCTCAAAAAACATATTGCGCATAAAAACAGGACATTTTCTGTTTTTTACTAAATCAGTTGTCATATACATTAGTGGATCTGCGTTCATATATTCTAAATCATCTGTATTAACATATACCTGCCATTTATACCCTAAATCAGAAAACTTCTTGGTAAATACAGTCTGATATTTTGAAATAGCGTCAGACTGTGCCTCTAAATCAGCAATACACTTCCAGTAATCAATAAATGCTTTGTCCAAAAGCATCTTTTTTCTAATACAAATAAAATATGATTGTATATATTCCGAAATATATTTTTCGCTGGATTTATCTGTTAAATCAGTTTCCACCTTATAATGCTTTGTTATTCCCCAAAAGTCAAGATCCCAGTTCTTCATATCTTCGAACATATTTTCAAAGGAATTAACAGGTCCCATAATCGTATCGTTAAACAGGACTACTTCATCATATTGTCCCAGATTGCTCCATCCAATATATTCCATTCCCTCCTTATATGCCCCTGCATCAAAACCATTTTTTTTCCGCACTAAGATTTCATCAGCAACCTGACTCAGCTTCTCACTTCCTGCCGATGATAGAGCACCATTGCAAACAACAAGAATCTTGCTCAAATGCCTTCTAATCGACCGAAGCAAAACTATAATGTAATCATCTATAATTCCGTCCTTATCATATACGCAAAAAATACCCAGACGTTTTACTTCAGCACTTGTTAAAATCATAAAAACATTCCTTTAAAATTTGCATCATAGAATCCCAAGCATTTAATAAAAATCAAACTCTATTATACCTATAATTATTTCCCTTAGTTATCCTCATATTCATATACCTTGTGTGGTCCTATTAATTTTCTTTTAAAATTTATAATACCAACAAATACTTTCTTTGGAAATACTCTTCTGAGAAAATACTTTATCTTATAGTCCCATCCATGAAAATTAAACTTTATACCATTTTGGGATTTAAATAATCCAAGCAAATCGTTTGTTCCGAACACCCCTGCATAATACATAAGTGTGGTGTATTCTACCTTGGCATAGTTATCGCTCATACATATGGCAGTATAGTATCCGGCACTCTGCGCTACATAGGCATAACATCTTTCTATAGCATGGGAAATTGTTCCATCTGTCGGCAATGGTTCTTCTGGAAACTCGTCATATGTCCATTCATGTTTGAAAAGTTTCTTCACTGCTGCTGTCCTAAACCAAAAGCATGATCCATGTGGAGCTATTGGTACTTTAAATTTATCTATAGGCACAGATATATCCAATTTTTTCAGCAAATCCACAGTATTAAAATAATTTTTCTCCCATGTCTGTAGTAAGCCGAATATATATGGACCATGTAGTGGCTTAGGAGGACATATCACCCCCAAATGTTTATTTTCTTCAAACAATTGTAGTATATTTTCTACATACTGCTTTGATGCTAAAACATTTTTATAACAAATATACGCAAACCCCTCTCCTACACTTCCTGGTTTTTCCTGTGTAACCTTTTTATCATGTATAAAGCATATGTAATCATATATGTCTACAAGTTTGCGTCCCATGATAAGAAGGGCTGAAACATCCCTTCCTCTATTCTCTACTAAACTCACAAACACTTTATTTTTCAAGCCCTTGCAATACTCCTCTATCTGAGCCTTTTTTTCTTCTGTCTGTGTCGTAAAATAAACATCTGAATCTTCAGGCATGTTAGAAATATATGGATAGAGATTTTTCAACTCATCTACATAATATATATGTGCAAGCAATGCAACTTTTCTTTTGACCGTTTCTCCTTTGGCTCTCGATAAGCTGATTCCCGTTGGCAGTGTATAATTTAAATGCAGGTTTTTTGCAATCTCTGTATGATCCGTCGTCCTAAGTATATTTTGCCAGATTAGTTCCGTATCATACAATCCACTTTCATTTAAAAAATCATACAACTCCACAACCGGCTGCCCTGCTGTAGTTTCAAGAAGCTGACCATAATCATGAAAAAAGGATCTTCTTTTAAATATGGGACATCTTTTGCGCTCAACCATTTCTCTGGCACAATAAAAAGCCGGATAATCTGATACATCTTCCAAATCATCTACGTCCACCGATACGTCCCATTTATACCCCAGATCCGAAAAATATTTTGTAAAATAAGATTCGTGATACCCCACTGAATCCCTGTAGTTTTTAACTTCCCGAAACTCATCCCAATATTGTTGAAACGCCTTTGCACATAACAGTTTTTTCCTATAGACCATAAAATGTGACTGTATATGTTCCGGAAGATATCCATAGGGATTAATTCCGTATGGATCCTCTTTTGACATCTTATGCTTGGTTATACCCCAGAAATCTACATCCTTCTCTTTCATTTTGTCAAACGTTTCACGAAATGGATATACTGGTCCCATAATTGTATGGTTTAGCATAATAAGTTCGTCAAAAGTTTCAATTTTATCCCATCCAAAATAGGATATCCCTGCCTTGTATGCCCAGACATCAAGCCCTTCATTTGGTCTGACTATTATTTCGCACTGATATTTTTCAAATTTTCGGCGTCCTTCTTCACTAAGCTTTCCATTACACACAATTACCAGTTCGTCAATATTTTGTGTTAAATCGTCAAGCAGATACACGATATAGTCATCTACTATGCCCTCACTGTCATAAAAAAAGTATATGCATCCTCTTTTTATTCCGTCCATCATCCGATTTTCCATACTTCTTCCTCTGTTAAACTGCTTAAAGCTTTCCTTACTTATACATTCCTTTATTTTCGTAATTACATTTGACATTCTAACACATAAAAATTGAAATTTCCATATAAACATCTATATTTTTATTAATTTCATATTGGTAAATACCGGCTTTATTGTATACATCATGTTAGGCAGGTAAAAACTCCCTGTTCCCATCTAGAGCGTGTTTGGAAAATCATTCCTGCCACCTGCATAACGTCGCCAAAGCGTCGTATTCACCACTTTGCGTGATATTTGCACCAAATTCAGTCACCGTAAGGCATTGCCCTTTATGCCTTTGACCCCTACGCCTTCTTCATTTGGCACAAATCTCCCACAAACCGTGACGCACATCTGGCAGAAAGCATTTTTTCAAACACGCTCTTCTTCAATGTGGGCATGGACATTTGCAAACGTATCCTTTTCTTTAAATAAGCGAACTTCTAAAAGGTGTGCATGAATAATTTACATCTACAGATCGCAGCCAGTAATGCTGCTTACAATAATGCCGGATGCTTTCTGCCACAATTTCCTTATTTCTCAGATTCCCAACAGTAATTTTTCTTATTGGGAGATGCCCCTCGCACCATATCTTCACATTCTTTAATTCCTCTCCTCTGTTCACCAAAAAAGACTGTACTTCATTATATACATCTTCCTGATTTTTAGAGTCAGATATGTAAATCTCATTTCGATTTTCTATATGAAATTCTTCAGGACCACTGCATGCATACCGGCATACAGGATTCTGCCTGTTGACGCCCGGGATATATGGTTCCCTTAATGTACAGCCAAAGCATTTCCTGTCGTCTGTGCTTCCTTTGCCCGTATCTGTACAGTTCACGACTTCAACATTTCTCATTTTAGAAATGCACTTTGATAAGTTTTTTTCCAGCTCCTTTGCCATGGTACTTTCAAAATTAAGTCGAATCATGCATTTCGAGCATTTTCTTTTTTCAATGTCACCTGCTTTCACAACAATATATGGAACCTTTATATTTCCCACATTTCTATACTGAATACAATCAGACAAATCTGTATCACGCTCTGAAAACACCAGTCTCGACTCCGCCTCCTCATAAAAACCGTCATGCTTTACATATGCAATTATATCTGCTGCCTGCCGCCTGATATTTTCATAATTATTTTCATTATCTGACAAATTTAAGTCAAACTTGTCCGCAAAAATGTCTTTGCTTGTGTGCTCGTTAATATACTGCACTTTATAGCAGCTGTTATAGACACGTCGATATTTGTCTTCGTTCTTCTCTTTAATATAAAATGGGCGTATATTGTTGAAATCAAATCCTATGG
The DNA here is from genome assembly GCA_029068555.1 of Lachnospiraceae bacterium. GTDB lineage: Bacteria > Bacillota > Clostridia > Lachnospirales > Lachnospiraceae > COE1. Next base: position 45,379 of record JAIECJ010000094.1, on the reverse strand, counting down.
ATACCCCCTCAGCTGCATATCCCCGCCATTGGCTTAGCTTATCATTTTCATCGCAAAAGCAGACAATATAAAAATCCCCTAACGATTGATTTTCTTTGATATTATCGCCAAGCACCTCCCGCAATTTTTCCATTCCAAGGTGCTGTTCCTCCTGATCATTTGAAAATCTTGCATTTGTTGCCCAAAAGCTGTCACTCTCAATGATAGCCCAGAAATTGTCCAATGTGCGATATTGATATACGTATGGATCACTTCTCTTTTTTGACACCCTGTCTATTGACAGCATTTTCACAGATATCTTATTTGCCCGAATTCGATCCATTTCCTCTAATTCTTTGTAACAATTTAAATAAACCACCTTATACCCCTAATATCTCTTTTGCATTCTCTCTGGAAAAGTTTCCCTGAACCAATGTCTTTCGTTCATATATTTTCGGAATTTCTCTTTTATACAGTGTCTGGAATCTCGTCTGCCAATGTTCCTTAAACACATTACCTGCATAACTACTATACCACACATAAGAAACTCCTGCCTTCTCAAGATCCTCCATGCACTTCATTGAAATACATTTATAATCCATGTTTTCTTCGATATCCTTTTCTTCACCATCAACCATGTGCAAATCAACCACGACTAATGTTCCTTCTTTGCTAATCTGCGCAATCGCTTCCTTTATTTCTTTCTCAGTTTTACATTCATTGAGGTCTGTATTAATCTGATTAAAAACATCTTTATAATAAGATATTGTGTCCTGGCTTATTATTTGATTCATATTAATCAAAATCATTTTGCTCTCTAATTCTCTACCTGTCTGTTCTTTAAAATATATCTTCAATGCTTCTATTACCTTACATGTTTGTCGTAAATTGTTGTCAATAAAATATATGCGTTCCATCTAATTCCTCTCCTTTAATATAATTGGCAATTTAATCACAAACTCCACTATGTTTTTTTGCTCATTCCACTCATATAAAAATTCTGCCTTTATATCTCTTTTACTGTCGAGTGATTCTGTGTACCATTTCATTGCCTGCAATGACATTCCTGCCGTTTCTCTCATCTCCATTTTTTCTTTGAATTCTTCGTTTATGCGTTCCAGATCTGCCAGTTGAATATTATGTACCTTGTTTCTAAAGACGAGGTATGTCACATTCTTACCCGGAATGTCTTCGGTTATAATTGTTATTATACACTTTTCTTCCTCTTTTTTCAAAATAAAGTACTGTGCAATGGTTTCGTTATCCTCTAAAAAATCATTAATATTTTGCTCGTCATTTGTGTTTACATCTCTTTGTTTTCTGAAATGCCTGTCAATATCAATTTCCCAATTACGGCAAACTTTAATAGCGGTAAACAAAATATCAAATATGATGCAAATTATATACTCTTGCTTATAATAATAGCCATTTTCGCATCTGCCATTCAGTTTTCTGAAAATTTTCTCTAACGCCAATACCTCTGCCCCTCTCAGCGATTCGCCGAAAATATCCACATCGAAGCGATAAATATCCTCCATGAATACAAGATATTGCTTTGGTCTTAAATTCAAAAAGGTTTCATCAAAAATTGAACTACCTATATTTCTCATTGCTTTATTCATATTATCTTCATTTATTTCCAGCGTATACGCCTCTGATCCGGATCCGCTCCATTCGCTGCGAAACAGCCTTGCGATTCTCATATTGACGTATACTTTTAACAAAAGAAAGTGATAAATCTCTGCATAATGTTCCCTATATTCACTTTGGAGCAATTTTTCTATCGTTAAAATATCGGTATTTGTGTTATGGTCTCCTGCCCTTTCCCGCATCAACTGCCTGTTAATCCCAATCTGTTCCGCCAATATTGGCATTGCATTATTGTTGAAGTCTGCCTCAATCCAGTGCAGCATCTGATGCCTATACATTAATATCTTCCTAATTCTATAAACCACCAAAAAAAGATTATCTGTATTACATTCGATATAAAAATACAATGGCTGTATTTTCACAGGCTTAGAATCTTCTATCTTTTCATACCGCAAATAGTCCTCATTATTATTTATGCAAAGTACAATATAATTTTTACCAACAAAATAGCTTTTATTTTGTAAATTTTTAACTCTTATTGCCTCCTTTACCCGGCTTGCGACTATAGGGGAGACATTTTTACTTTTGTAATCCGTCACTGCATACAGCTCATCTCCGTTTTTTGCTCCCGCAAAAGCAGAAGTAAGGATTTTTAGCTCATCACCTTTGTATAACAAGCCCAATATCCGCTGCTTTAAACCTTCATATCTGTCGATTCCCGCCAAACTCCCTTTTTTCAATAAATATAAAAGACTTGCCGTTTTTATTACTCTTTTATGTATCTCTTCCTCAATCTTGTCCCTCGTCATCCGCCTTGATTCCACCAAGATCTCCAGGCCTACAAATCGCCGCAGATTTTTAATATAATAATCTCCCCACAGTTCATCTACTGCACTGTGAATCGCTTTATCATATTCCATCCCCTTTTTCTCCACAAAAGCCGATGCCTTCTGAACAAAAAAGAGCATACTGTCATAATATAATCTTGTGTTTTCAATCAACAGTGAGTTCCAAAAAAGTCCAAAATCATTATCCATATTTATATCACAAGGTTCCAATTCCTCAAGACCATTTAAGTTTGTAGTATTTTCCATACCCGTAGCAAGTAGATACTCCAGCCACAAACTTTTGGTTTCGTCCGCACTGCTATTAATCAGTCTGTGAATCAGCTTTTCGTACTTGTAATACTTTTCGTAATACTCCATTTCCTTTGGAAATAGTTTTTTATAGTTATATATAGTTGCTTTTCTAATAATATAGTTACTTCTAAGGTCTGTAAGCCCTTCCATCAAATATCTTTGGATGAACCTTATCCTGTTTTTCGGAAGCGGTATTTTTTCTTTCAAATACATACATAAATATGCTGTTTTTCTTCTCAGTTCAATGTCATTCAAGTATCCTTTTACTGATGATATGTCTTGTTTTTCATCCAACAACACTGTATCAAACTCAGGATTGAGAAAGCTTTCTGAAATTAGAAGGAAAAAATCCAATATCGCCTGCCTATATATCTTGCCATAAGAAAAAAACGGGCGGCATAATATCTTCAAATAAGCTTTAATCGCTTCTAACTCTCTTTTCCTAAACACACAACAATAAATCGGCGATATGCTCTCCGATTCAAAATAGGCTATTGCATCTTCCTTCTCCAATGGCATTGCTTCTTCTATCTCTTTTTTTCCAATCACAATAATATCAGACATCAGTCTGATAATGCCTAAAATACTCTTTTTGTAATCCTGACTAACCCCTAAATGTTCTTTGGCATAGTGTGAGCACAATAATCTCAAATACCCTTGCTCATTCTGCCTATGATATTCTTCTGACTGTGCGTATTTATCAAAAGCCACTGCCTTATAGTCATACTGCTTCTTATCCCAGTATTGGCTGATGTCCTTTGTTGATGACCGTTTGAAAAACAGTCTTGCATTTTTCTGCAGTGTACACATGGCACATGAATCACCAAAATTTCGGACAGACGAGACATTGATATCCACAAATGCATGAAAGTCCCTCTCCACTTCTTCCACAAAATCCATTTTACTATGCAAGGACATTCTGTTCACTAATACAAATACATGGTCAAACTGTATTGGTTTCTGAATTTCATTGGGAACCAAAGAATGAAGAAGATTATTCACTCTTCTATATGTTGCGCCTGTAATTACTGTATCATCTACATAAGTAAACCTTACGATCATTTTTTGTTCTACTGCAACAGAAATGGCTGCCTTTACGTCTGCATATTTTGCTATAATATTAGACCGGTACTCTTTTGTTGAGTCTATAACAATAACATCTGCATTACCGTTAAAATAGTAATTACTTACATAATGTCCAAACTCTACATTTGTATGATGCTGCGGAGAAACAATAATATTCAAAACATTTGATTCTCTTGAGACTTGTAAGTCCTGTTGTAAACTATGAAGCCATTGTGCAATATATTCTTTTTCCTTATGAAAATACTGTGTTGTGTCTATATAATATTGAAAATGATTTCCATCCCTATAAATATGCCCATAAAAAATACAGTCTTTTAGATTCACCAAACGTATTTCATTAATAATGCGTTTTCTTTTATCTTTGTCTGTTTTTCGTGACAGCACACTGACTTCTAACTGTTGCGAAGGCACCGTAGATGTAACATCTGTTTCTACCAGCGCAAATTCGTCGAGTACATTTTGGGGATAACACTGTTCACACTTCAAAGGATTAAACCATTTAATCTTTTTGCAGCAAAAAAACTGTGGGCTAGGTTTTATAAGCGCAGTCTCAATCGTTCTGTTTTCACTGATTTCATCCCAGTACTCTTTCTCAAGCTCTGTTGGCGCATCCCCCTTAGCTTTTTCTTGTAAATCCCTCACCCAGAATAGCGTATAGTTCTTTACTAATTGCTCTGTCTTTACTTTCTCCGGATAGTTTTCCAAAAACATATCCCACATTTTTTTAAACGTTGTCAATGTTGAAATAATCGGGACAATCTGTAAAATTTTCACTTCAACGCCATCAGGAATTTCCCTGCTAAAATACATTTTTACTTTTGCGCTAATATGCGACAGCGTTTTCTGTACCATTATATCATTCTGATAAACAGCAAATTCCACAAAACAACCCAAACTTCCTTCATTTTGCTGACACACCTTTACAATTTCTGATAAAGCTGTCAATATTTCCCTTGAATACGAAGCATATCCATAAAACAAAAAATTGTTTTGAAGCGCTACCCCCTCTTTTATCATTCTTCTTATAATCAGCAGTGCAATTTTTCTCGCAATGCGTGGTTTCCGGAACAAAATAGATATTTCATAAAATTCTCTTAAATGCACCTTGTTCCCTAATCTCATATGTATATCGTGCAGCCAGTACCCTGCTCCATCGGTCGCCGTCAGGGGATGCTGTGCCACATTTCCAATATACTGTTCAAACAGTGTCATGTCTCCTTGCATCGTCTGGCGAAGTATAACGTCAAATGGAAACAATACCTGTGGATTTGTTGAAGCGAAATCACCATTACCTATATTTTTTTCATATTCTTCAATAAATGGTATTGGATTTTCTTTTAAATAGCAATATTGCTGCGCATTCTTAACGATTTCATACAAATTTTCTCCTGATAATACCAGATCCTCTATCCCATTTTCCGCATGGAGATAAATCTGCATTCCACTGCTTATACTTTTATTGGACATCATAATTGTGTCAAACATCATTTTTATAAATCCGCTATTACAATTAATAATTGCGAAATAGCGGATTTGTCCACCACATAAAATATCACTATCCACAATCCCTTTACAAAATACCTCAATTCCCCACGGAGATTCCATGTCTATTGTACTGCTCATATCTAAAAAGTAAACTTTTTTCCCCTTTGGATCTATCTTACCATTGCATGCATTTATCTCTTCCACCCATTCACGAACCATTTGATCTTTTACATTGTCTCCATTTTGTTCCAGCATGACAGATTGGTAAAAACGCTTGTCCAGTTCTGATATATCACAGTCAATCAGAGATTCCGCACTATATTTTACAAATGCCGCGTAGTCCTCATCCTTTTCAATAAAATTTCCAATTCCATTCAAAAAAATGTTCGCATTGTGCTGATTAGCTTCCTCATATAAAACCGGAAACAGAATCTGATACTGTGTCCCCGGAATGAAATCGCCCTTCAATTCACTATATAATTTTAAAGAATCAAAATTATTTTCTTGATATACGAGCGTTTCATCATTCTCACTGTACTTTGTACTAGTTCTCATCTCCAATTTCGCCTTGCAAAGCTTAAGCTCCTGCTCCAGCCTCAGCAAACCCATACACTTAACTGGATTCTCTTCACGGTATCTTTTCCATGCCCCTTTCTCAGCCTCATTATTAAATTTCTGAAAAAAATGGGACACAGACAAGTTGATACTTGAAAAGTATTTATCTTTATTTTCCAATTTTTTTGAAAAATTATCCAATATTGTTTCATAAATATTTGCATCAGCAATATCAATTTTCAAAGTCTCCTTGACAATCCTAAAGCTAAAAACACCTTTATGATTGCAAGAATGAATAAAAATATTTTCTATAATCTGAATAAGACCACTACTAATGCTTCTTGCCCTTTTCCGGTATTTTTCTATACTACCCTTTTCTATTATTTCCCAAACAGGCAGAAGCACCGAAAGCACAGCGTATTCTAACGCCGTAATCTTTTCCTCGGACAAACTCTGATATATGTTAGATGCAATCAACTTTTTTCCTCGTGACGGTGAAAGTTCCTTAATCCGTTTATCAAGCATTTTTTTCGAAATTTCCAACAGATCCTTTAATCTGGAATTTGCGTACATGCTTTCAGACTCAATCATTGGCATGCCTTCACAATCCAATGTGCAATACCTGTTAAAAGCTGAATACATATCACTGTCCACTTCAATTAGTGGAAAAAATGTTGACTGAATACCTTTCTTTTTCGATGACAGCTGCTGAATATTCACTTGTCCGCTCTCAATCATATAAAAAGCACTATAAAAGATATTATTGTAATGTTTTAAAACAAATCGCATAAAATGGGAATATTTGTGATATACAGATACTTTGTCCCATTTTTTCTTATCACCATATACGTAATCCTTAAATGGTTCTATAAATACTACAATACGATTACGTATAGAAGGAAACTGCTGAATTACCAAAAGAAGATATTGTATATTTATTATATCTTCCTCTAATACATTCTTTATCCTTACATAATAACTAATTTGATATTCATTGCTTTTTTCTACCATGTTATCAAGTTCTGTCAATTTGTGAGCTTCCCAAATACTTTTCATTTCACGCGAGTGCCTGTGCCATTGTTTCTCAATATTTTGGACAATATCTAGGTTCAAAAACCTATATTGCAACCCCCCCTTAATCCAACAGTAACGAATTGATATTTTCTCCAAAATTGTAGAATAATCCAGAGAATCAGTCTGATTTTTCTTCTCAAAGGCCTGAACAACCTGCATAAAATTAGAAAAATCTGTCTGTGTATTATTTAAATCAAAGCATAATATTATTTTATCCATTGTATCACCGTCTCCTGCCAAGATATTTTTAGCGTTTATCTAGTCTTCCGCTTTCCCACTCGATTCTTACATATTTTGGTGCATCCTCCGTTTTTACAATTTTTCCAAAACCACTAAGAACTTTTTGGCTGTAAATCCCTCTGTATGCACCATTTCGCCCCATCAAAATCTGTATTCCAGTCTTACATGCGCACTCTGCAATCGTCCTTACTGTCCGCATTGCAGGAATGCAATTATTTCTGATATGCCCTGTAATACTGCCATGATGGGATATGCAATAATAAGTTGTCCCACATAAACGAGGCATGCATGTTAATACGGTATCCCATCCTTCCATTTCAATATCTCCAGTAAACAACATTTTTTCTCTCCCCAGACAAATCTGATATAGAACGGAGGCATTATTAATATTATTCCGCGGCGCTGGATTCTTGTCATTAAAACTAATAAAAGGATGCAAAATTTTAATATGATCCGTAGAATTACTAACAATTGGATCTATAAACTTAACCCCTAAACTTTGCAACTGTGAACATATTCTGATAAATATGCGCTGTTTCCACGGATACTGTACATTCATCCAAACTTCTGTGTCTTTAGTTATCCAACCTTTTTTAATCAAATGTTCAATTCCATTAATGTGGTCGTAATGTAAATGTGTAACCAAAAGTTTTGATATACTGTCAATACCTGTATCATTTTTTATTTGAGCCATACAGTCATCCAAATTCTTGCAATAATTATTTTTATTGGTAAAATCAAAAGTTGAACAATCAACCATCCATATATTCCAATTTCCATTATTTAAGAATACAATAATACTGCAGTTTCCATGTCCAACATTGACATGGCAGGAGCTTACCTTCTCTATTTTTCCTGTTAATTCCTGTGGTCGGCTGCCATAATTAAGATATCCTATCGCATTTGCAAGTTGTCTGTTAAGTTCCGTATACATCACTACTGTTGGATCATTTTCTGCCGACTCAAATCTACGGCCATCGTAATATACAAATTCTCCCTGAGGTGCCTGAGGCTCCATCCACACTTCTCCTACATTAATATCATATGCATCAATGTCCTCGATGCTTTCTATACTATCTCTCAATAAAATTATTTGCTTCCGATCAATTTCTTTCCCATTCACGCTCTCACCATCAGGCATATAATATCCATGTACAAAATATAATCCTTCTTTTAAATCGTTTTGCGTCTTCATATATCTATACCGCCCTCACTTTCTAAACTTTTATATTCATTAAATCGTTTATGATTTCTGTCTCTTATTCCCCACATATTTTAGACATATTATGACAATTTTAACTAAAATGGTATATGATTATACACAAAGTTATCATTTTTAGACAAAAAATACAAGGGACAGAATTGACCAACAACATTACAGTGGCATATTCTGTCCCTTTGCGCTATATGATATTTCACCCCATCCGGATCCCTTTCAGCTTCCGTTCTATCTTCGTCAGTGTCTGCGAGTGCAGTGTGATTAGAAGTACATAGTCCAAAATCACTTCGGCATAATAGCTCAGCATAGTATGTTTCCCTGCGAGCAGCCCCAAAATTATCTGGGGTTTAACTTTTCCTTTCTTCACCATCTTCGCAGCTGTAATGCACTTCTCAAAGCTGCGGCTGTAAATATTTTTTTCATAGTATTGTTGAATTGTCTTTCGCGTTTTTTTCTTCTCAGGACTTGCGAGGTTGTGTATCGCTTCCAAATACTGCCTGCAGTATACTGCACTTTTGAACAGCTCAAGTGTCTGTCCATCGCCGACTCTGCCCGCTATGCTCCGATACATATCCTCGTAACATTTCTGCTGTTTTTCTGCCAGGTGTGCGATATATTTATGGGCATATGTCTCGGAGCTTAGGTTGACTCTCCAGTAATATCCTATGTGGGCAATTGTGCTGACACGCCTTGCGCTTGCAAGTGCCTGCGTCTTGACAAGCAGGTCATCCTCGAAGTTTACATACGCCCTGAATTTCAGGCGGCACTTTTTCCAGAAGTCCATGCGGAACATGCAGGACCAGATATGGGGATAGCGGTTTTTCGCGCCCATTTTCACCGGCGGGTCGAAATCGTTGAACAAAAGAGGGTACAGGAGCTGTTCTAGTATTTCGTCCCCCTCATAGCATGCGTCGTCTGACAGCTCAAATGCGGAGCGTTTGCCATCAATGCTCCGTCCGACACTGCACATGCAGATGTCACTCTGGTCAAGCTCCATCCGCCCTGCCTGTTTTGAATAGCATTTTTCGTCTACAATGTCATCCTGGTCGCAGAAGCACAGGTATGCGCCCTCTGCCCTTGATACCCCGTAATTCCTTGCCGAGACAGTGCCTTCATTTTCCTTATCATATATCGTTATCCTGTTATCTGCTCTGCGAAGGCGCTCACAAATCATCAGGCTGTTGTCCGTAGAGCCATCATTGATTATCAGCACCTCCAAGTTTCTGTAATCAGAATGCAATATGCTGTTCACTGTCGCCTCTATGTGTTTTTCCCCATTATACAGTGGTATTATGACGCTTACTTTTCCGTCCTGTTTTACCATATTTCCTATTACCCTATTTCTCACCAGCCATTCAAGGCGCTTTATTTCCTGCAGCTGCTTTTCAGCTGCCATTTATGGCAGCTCTGCGTTCCGCCCTGAATAGCTCCACCTTTGCTCCTTGTCAATCATACGCATTGCAAATATCTGTTTTTCGCGCTCTGTCTGCTTACTGGTGTACATTTACGGACGGCTGATTAGATGGCTTAACTTCCACACTGCCGGAACGGAAATGTAGGATCCAGCCGCTGCCAGACGGTTTTTTAACCGCGCATGCGTATCAAACAGCACCATCTTTCTATACTTTTTGATCTCATGGACGATCCGTCTGTACGCGTCCATATTATTCTTTTTTTCCCTTCCCATACTTGACAGAATATCAAAGCATGCACTGAAATGTCTGGAAACAGCGGCTTTTGTCAAATCAGGATGCTTTTCTTCCATATACCGGATGCACTCGCCCGTAAAATATATATAATCCAGCCGCCGCCTGTCAAACGCCCTGTTCACAATGCTGTCACCGCGCTGGAAATAAAAATATTTCTCCGCATCTGTGCAGACAATTTTGTCCGCTTTGTCAAACAGCCTGTACATGACTGCGACGTCCTCGTGCAGCTTTCCTTTTGGAAAACAAATATCATGAAACAATTCTGCCTTGAATAATCTTCCCCATGCAGATGATATCATTCCTCTCTGGTACAGCAGATGAAACAGCCCTTCTCTGGAATCATATACGCTAAAGGAGGTTCCGGCGCCATTGTGGCTGTTTTCCTCCTTTCCGTACACTTTCCTGTAGCCGCAGACTGCTATCTGTGCATGATTTTGGTGCAGAAAATTGTAGAGCTGTGCAACATAGTCTGTTGTTACCCAGTCATCACTATCTACAAATGCATAATACTCACCCTGCGCTATCTGCAGTCCTGCATTTCTGGCATCGGACAGCCCGCCGTTGCTTTTGTGGACAGTTTTAACCCGCACGTCTTTTCCGGCATATGCATCACATGCTTCTCCCGAGTTGTCTGTCGACCCGTCATCCACCAGTATCACTTCAAGGTTCCTGTAGGTCTGGGCAAGTATGCTTTCAACGCAGCGCGCCAAGTATTTCTCCACGTTATACACTGGCACGATAACGCTAATTAATGGTTGATTCATCCCGCAAAAGCTCCTCCACCTTCTCTGTCAGCCTGTCCCATGAAAAACGCTGCGCTTCTTTTTTCACATTTTCCACAAAAATAGCTTCCATGTCATCCTGATAATACCGGACAACTGCATCCGCAAGCTGCTGCGGATTTCGGGAATCCACGATATAACCTGTACGATTGTCCGTCACTACATCAGGCAGTCCGCCTACATTGGTAACGATAACTGGCTTTTGAAATCCATAGGCAATCTGCACTATTCCGCTCTGTGTCGCCGACTCATACGGAAGCACAACCACATCGCATGCAGAAAAATACGTTTCCACCTCGTTATCGGGCGTGTAGCCGTCTATCACTTCTATACAATCCTGCACATGATTTTGCTCTATCAAACGCAGATAATTCTCCTTGTCACTACCAAAGGAACCTACGATCAAAAGTGTTACGTCACCCAGACGGTTCCTGATATCCGGCATTGCCTGTATCAGGTACTTTAACCCCTTATATTCTCTCACAAACCCAAAAAACAGCAGCAGCTTCCCATTTAAATGTTTTTTCCCAGAAAGCTGTATCAGCTCCTCCCGGGCCAGCGCTTTTGTCATATTTCGGATTTGAAACGCATTGTATGTCGGATGCGGATTCTGCCTGCAGCGCGCATCCGGCTTGATTGTCAGTAAATCAGCGCCGTCACTCTGCGAGTGTACAAGAAAATAATCCGCCCTTTTCAGTACCAGCTTTGTCAGAAGCCTGTCCAGCGGAAAACGCTCGTGTGGAAAAACATTATGGCATACAAACATTTTTTTCATCTTTTTTCCGAGTGCAGCTTCCAGTATACAATAGCATGGTGCAAAATACGGATGCCACCACTGCATGATGACCAGCTCCGGGCGCATTTTCTTGATTTTTCGCGCCGTATGGATAATGTTCAACGGATTTGCAGTGTTGATAAGAAACTGTGCTTCCTTTATCCGAAACATATCGTTTCTGTAATCTTTCTGTTCTTTTCTAAATAAAAATTTGGGGTACTGCATTTTATAAGAAATCATTTCCACATCATATTTTTTTGACAGTGCCTGATACATCAGGCTTGTATAATGCGCGATACCGCCTTTATATGGATATACGGGTCCAATCAGTACAATCTTTTTCATTCGACAACCACCCCAGCCAGAAACTGTTAGTACGCTCTCTTTCCTCAATCGTAACTATCATAGCATTTATTTTCACACCATGCAAATGTTTTTGTATTCTGTCCGCTCTAAAGCGTGTTTGAAGTTACTGTTCACACCTACGCCAAAGTAGTGGGAATCATGCGCCAAAATGCTTGCCTTTTAGCATTTTGTGTGCAAAATCTGTTATAATTCACACCTCAATAACTTATAAGCTGATGAAAACTGGCGTTGGTGTGAATTGTAACGCAAATTTTGTTTTACATTTTGTTTATCGGATGCTTGTGTAGACAGTCTTATGGGGCATATTGTATAATAAAAACGGAGGTGATGCATATGCTGATACTCGGCCTTAGCAAAACTACATTATTGGATTACCCAGGTCATGTTGCCGCTTCCCTATTTACGGGCGGCTGTAATTTTCGATGCCCCTATTGTCATAACAGGGATATTGTGCTAAAAACCAAAGCGCTTATGCCGCTCACTGACGAGGAGATTTTTTCCTTTCTGAACAAAAGGCGCAATGTTCTTTCGGGCGTGTGTATCACAGGCGGCGAGCCGACATTGCATAGTGAATTGCCAGACTTTATCGGACGCATCAAAAGGCTGGGTTATCTCGTAAAGCTTGACACGAACGGGACAAATCCAAATATGCTGCAATCCCTGATTTCCGATGGACTCATCGACTACTGCGCGATGGATATCAAAAATGCTCCGCAAAAATACGCTGTGACTGCCGGTTTTCCTGATATGGCAGAATCCTTTCGTCTTTCGTCTGTCGATCAGTCAATTCACACACTCCTAAACCAGCAAAGAATTGATTATGAATTTCGCACCACAGTTGTAAAAGAACTGCATGATGAAGATGACATGATTTCCATTTCCAAATGGATAAGTGGTGCAAAAGCATATTTTTTACAATCATATGTAGATAACACAGGCGTTCTCTGTCCTGGCTGTCACGCACATTCTGAGGAAAAACTGCGCACCTTTGCAGACCTTTGCAGACCTTTGGTTCCCTCCGTCGCACTTAGGGGTATATAATTGTTATATTTCCACACGCTTCATGTAATATCCGAAGCATCCTCTGTATACCTTGTTGTCCGCATCCTGCTGCATCCGCGCCTCGCCGTTTTCAAATCCCTCAAACCCAAACATTTGCGCAATGCGCTGTTCCCGCTCATAATATACCCCTGGCACGCCCAGATAATACTTGATATCTTTCTTTGCCGCCCCATCACCGGCATATCGGAACAGCAACAGCTGGCGATAGTTGTAATATGCATGCAGTACAAATGAGTTTGTCGCAAGCTCATGATACTGCTGAGTCAGTATCACTGCATCCTTTGGCCTGATTACGATGCTCTGTGCCTCTGGGCATATATGCACCTGCGGATATATGTTCATCAGCTGTTTCCATTTATCCTCATGAATTTCTTCATAAATATCATGACATTCTGAACTATTGTTTCTTTCTTTTACCGCATCATTTTTGTTATATTCCGCTACAGTGGCTGTATCACGGGATGGCGCATCTTCCATGCCGGCTGCACTGTGCGGATTCTGCTGCAAATCTGCCGGCTGCTTCAAGCTGTGCATCTGAGGAGCATCGTCCCTTAGGACGCAGATGCCCTTTCGGCTTCCGTAAAGCGGTATTTCTATCTTCATACAGTGTACGAAATCCACTTTGTCATTCCACTTTAATTTTTCCATACTGTATCCGTTTCTGACTGCTATTTCCCCCATCAGAATACGTTCATCATATTCATTGACAGCATACACCCTGCAGCTGTTTCCGCATTGCAGCGGCACTCCGCGCAGGCCTACACTGACACCGTCATTTTCAATCCGCAGAAATCCGATATTGCGCTCTTTCTTTCCATTATTGATATAGTCGATATAAAAAAACTGCATACGCTGCGCCTCCCCAAGGAACTATCGCAAATAACTTACGTTACTCTAATGTATGTCCACCCATGCATTATTATGCCACAGCGGGCATTCCGTATAAATTAAGTGAATTATATATAAATCTAAATTATTTTAGTTCATATTTGCATTTGTCAATTTGTATAAACAATAAATATTTTTGTAAAATACAACGCAAATAATTGAAATTATGAATTGACATACGGATAAATTCATTGTACATTATAAATACCAGATACTTGTTTTGGGATATGAAAATATTAAATTTGCACAATCCAAAATATTTTCATATTTTATTTTGGCAAATTTTATATTTCATAATTTCCCTAAACTAATTTAGTTTTTATTAAAATAGGAGGTATAAATGAAGAAAAGAATTGCAAAAAAGATTTTAAGTACTCTGCTGGCAGCGAGTATGATTCTTGGCAATATCGGTCTTCCGCAGGGGCTAGAGAAAGTCCATGCAGCACAGACCGATATCGACAGTATCATAAGCGGAAAAACGCTGGTCAGTGATTCAGAAATCAAAAATCTGTATCGCGAAATGTCTTATGCACCGCAGGCAGTGCATGATCCCTCTATTATCAAAGCAGGTGACGAGTGGTATGTGTTTGGGTCGCACAGGGCGGTTGCGAAAACAGGTGACTTGCAAAATTGGGAAACGGTCAATATTGACGGGCTCTTTGGGGATGGAAACGGAAATATCCTTACCCCCGACAACGCTTTTGTCCATAGCCTGTACAACGGAACCATTCAGACCGGCGGAACTGCCCAGGTATTCATTCACCCTGACAAGAACAGCCGAACAGCCGATATCTCTGATGAACCAGAAGATACAGGAACTAATGAATCCGAGGAAGCAGGAACTGACGAGCCAGAAGATGCCAGAACAGATCAGTCAGCAGCGGAATCCGAAGAAACACCTGTGAGCGAAAGTGAATCAGAATCGGAACAGCCATCTGAAACAGTGCCAGAAACGGAACCCGTTTCTGAAAGCGAGGCAGACGTTGAGACAGAAAAAGCTTCTGAAGCTGCAGCTGACGCTGAACCGGAAAAATTTTTGTACGGAGAAGCCAAAGCAGCACACGGAGAAACCACAGAAGAAGCTTCCGGGGACAATGCCGCAGCGGATATAGAAGCAGTTTCCGAAAGCGAAACTGCCACTTCAGAGGAAAATCTTTCTGTAGAGACGCCTGCAGAGTCAGAAGAAGTTCCGGCAGACGACAACGAGACAGAAGCAGAGCTGGAAACATCATCAGAAGCAGAAGCGCCTTCTATAGAGGATCCTTCGGAAACGCAGTCAGAAACCGAGACAGAAACCGAGGAAGCAGAGACAGAAGAAACTACTGTAATTGAGCTTGAATCCGAGCAGGAAGGACATAAGAAAATCACTGTCTATAAGCAGGCCGAAACCACGCAGACCGAAGGCGCAGTAACTTTCGGCAGTTTTGATGCCAATGCATGGTGTACAGCGTCAGACGGATGGAATATCCTCGAAGGCACCAATAGTAATATGTGGGCTCCGGATATTATTTACAACCCTTCCATGCAGAAGTATTGTATGTATCTTAGCTTAAACGGGAAATATCAGAACTCCGTTGTTATTTTGCTGACATCAGACAGGATTGAAGGACCTTACGCGTATCAGGGGCCTGTTGTGTATTCAGGATTTAGCGCACAGGAAAATACACCCATAAACTATAAGAATACCGATTTGAAGTATATAATCGGAGAGAACGCCGAATTGCCCGAACGATATAAAAAAATTTCAGGCGCAACTATAAATGAAAGCGGAAAGATTACTGATATAACCGAGAATAAGTGGGCGGATTTCTGGCCTCACGCCATCGACCCTGCCGTATTTTATGATGATAACGATAATCTCTGGATGATTTACGGTTCCTGGTCGGGCGGTATATATGCACTGGAGCTGGACGAAACTACCGGACTTAGAGATTATACTGTATCTTATGGAAGCGATTATGACGACAAAAAACAGGGGGTTACCTGCGATCCTTATTTCGGCAGGAAGATTGCAGGTGGTTATTATGTTTCAGGCGAAGGTCCTTACATAGAGAAAATCGGGAATTATTACTATCTATTCATGTCTTACGGATTTTATGCGCCAAACGGTGGGTATTCCATGAGAATATTCCGTTCCGAAAATCCAGATGGACCTTATGTGGATACCAAAGGAACCAGTGCGGTTTTTGACGAGTTTCATCCGAATTTCATAGCGGATTATGCACAGGATGTTAAGCAAATTGACACAAGGGGAATGCGCCTGATGACTTATTATCAGTGGGACCATATGTCAAAGGGTGAAGTTGCACAGGGGCATAACTCTGCTATCGCAGACAATGGCAGGGCATATGTTATTTATCACACAAAATTTAATGATGGCACAGCCTCACACGAACTCCGCGTGCATGAATTATTCCAGAATAAAAACGGATGGATCCTCGCATCCCCATTTGCCTTTGCAAATGATGAAAAATTGGATTATGACGCAGAGCCAACGGGCGTTGCAGGGGAATATGAGATTATTGTCGGCGACTATTCCCGCGGTTATGACGCGAACAGTGGCGCTTTGCACG
Organism: Lachnospiraceae bacterium; assembly: GCA_029068555.1. GTDB lineage: Bacteria > Bacillota > Clostridia > Lachnospirales > Lachnospiraceae > COE1. The sequence goes on along the minus strand of JAIECJ010000094.1, from coordinate 28,857 downwards.
AAAATTATACTGGTCCCCTTTCGGAGATTGTAACTTATGTGCTGACTCCGGATGGCAAAATTACAAAGGATGGACAGGATACGGGTACATGGGCGTTAGAGAACGGGAAAGCTTATGCAACGCTTACTATTAACAATCATGCTTACTCGGGTGTTTTTGCCGAAGTAACAAAAGACTCTGCCGGAATCAAAACAATGTGCTTTACAGGTGTGGACGAGCAGACAGGTATTACCCTCTGGGGTGCCAAAAAATTAGGCGGCAAAGCAGTCATTGCAGATAATGTTGTCAATCCCACTTATACAGTACCTGAGAAAGTATATGGCAGCTTCGAGCTTCCGTCCGAGGGAAGTGAAGGAGTCCACCTGTACTGGAAATCCGCCGACAAAAGTCTGGTTACAGATGATGGTACAATATCCGAATTGCCAGAGAATGATACAGATGTGACCTTTACCATGACAATGGTAAGTGGTGATTACTATTATCAGAAAGAATATACCATTAAAATAGCAAGCAAAAACAGTCTGACAGACGGTAAATATCTGGTAGGGGAAGCCTATACGGACAATGCGCTCACTCTTCCGGATCAGTCAAAACCGTCGATGAAGAATCCGTTCTATAAAACAAATACAACCGGACTGGAGCTGTCCGGCGGCGTCAGCATAGCGTTTGACGTAAAGCATAACGGCACTGTAGATGCGCTTGGCGCTTTATTTGCTTTTAACGGCAATCAATCAGGAAAGCTGTACTTTACACAGGGTTCTTACTTGGGCTATAATGCACTGGGCGGTTACTATGACGCCAATCTGAATAATTATAATCTTGTGAAAGATTATATCGGTGATGCAATTGCAGAAAGCGGCAAGGAGACAGCACATGTCACCATAAACTTAACCGCTGCAGGTTTTGAGGTTCTCGTAGATGACAAGCTGGCATATGATCAGACAATCTTGGATACACCAAACGGCGCAGGTGACCTCCAGGACTTTACGAATGTTCTGACATGGCTGCAATCCTCTGCACCTACCTTATGCATGGGATATGGTGCATGGTGGGATGACAGATTGGCAAAAGCTGTCATTTCTAACATGAAGTTTTATGTTAACTTGTCGGATGACGAGACCACTGTAGACAGTGTTATTGCGGCATTAGAAAAACAGATTCCCGCTTCAACCATGAAAGACATCACCCTGCCGACTGCGGGCAGTTTTGGAGCGGCAATCCAATGGACAAGCTCCCACCCAGATATTATTGCAGCAGACGGAAAAGTTACCCAGCCAGACAAAGAAACGGAAGTAACATTAACAGCTACGGTGACAAAAGGCAGTGTAACAAAGACAGCAGCCTTCAAGGTCATTGTAAAACTACCGGCAACAGCAAATGTAGTGTTGAAAAAAGAGCTTCTGGAGATAACCGATGCTGCACAGATCGAACTGATAGATAATCCGTTCTACGGCAAGAATCTGGATACCTTGGTCGTAGATTATGACATTACATTTACAGAGGGCGGATACAAAACAGGATATGACGGAATTTTTGCTTTCTATAACTCTGGGACAACAGGAAGGGTTTCTTTCCAGACCAATCCATATATCTGTCTGAATGAAATGCTGCTGGAGCCAAATGTTTTTCTTGACATTAATCATCCTGAAAAAAATAATCTTGCAAAAGATATGAAGTTTGGCCAGGAATATAATGTTAAAATTATCATAAAGAAGACCGCGTGCAGAATTTACTTAGACGGAGCGCTTGTGGTGGACGCAGATGAGAACACCTTGTCGGGCAATGCGGATTTCACAGAACTGCTTGATTATGTCGGAAAATGCGATAAGTTTTCATGGGGTGTCGGTAATCAAACGGCATCTTTCTGGGGAAGCGAGCTCTCCACTGTAAAGAATATCAGCATCAGCAGTAATGAATACAAATCCGACTGCCAGGAAAAAGTCGAACTGGCAACAGCGCCGACTGTTATGGACAATCCGCTGTACGGGAAAAAGTTAGAGGAAGTAGTGCTTGACTTCAATGTAAACTTTGCCGAAAACGCTGCGATGAACGGATGGGACGGACTACTCGCTTTCTACCAGCCGTCAGAAGGAGCAGCTGGAGGGCGTGTAAGTATTCAGACTGCTCCGTACATCTGCTATAATGAAACAGAAAGTGCGGATAATAAATGGCTGGATATTAACAACCCCAATGATTTAAATAGTGCCAATATCGAAATACCTGTGACAAAATTAGACAGAGCACAGACGCATCATTACTATATCCGTATTTCTGCCTTTGAAGTCGTTATGGAGATTGATGGGGAAAAGGTAGAATGGGTCAAAAGCGGTGCGGCATCCTATCGGGATATGTTGGATTTTATCTCTGTCTGCCAAAAATTTTCATGGGGCGTTACCATGAACGAAAACTGCTTCTGGGGCATGGAAAAATGTACATTAAAAGATGCCTCGGTTAGGGGTTACTATTCTAAAGAATATACCGATGTTGAGGAAGATAACAAGAAAGTTACTGTGACCTTACACTATCCGGACGGGACAACCGCAACAGAAATGCTAAAGAAGAATACCCGGCTGACAAAACCTGCATATACAGGTGAGGATGAAAACGGAACCTATCAGATTGACTGGTATACGGATGAGGCGAAAACAGCATTGTACGACTTTGATACCATTGTCTCAGAGAACATGGATCTGTACGGAAGTAAAAATTATAATCCGAGTGAGGATGATAATCAGGTAACAGTAACATTACATTATCCGGACGGAACAATCACAACAAAAACGCTGGATAAAAATACCAAATTGACAAAACCGGAATTTGAAGGTGTAGATGAAAACGGCACATATCAGATTGACTGGTATGCAGATGAGGCGAAAACAGTATTATATGATTTTGATACCATTGTCTCAGATGACATAGCGCTGTATGGAAGCAAAAATTATAACCAGGGCGGTAATGACAATAAGGTAACTGCAACCTTACACTATCCGGACGGAACCGTCGAAGTAAAGATACTGGAAAAAAATAGCAAACTGGAAAAACCCGTATTTGAAGAAGAAGACGCAAACGGAAAATACGGAATTATCTGGTATGCAAACGAAGAAAAAACAACATTATATCACTTTGACGATGTTGTTTCAGAAGACATTGCACTGTATGGAAGTTACTATTACTACTGCGAAGAACCCGGAAAAGATGAAAACGGCACTACAACGCCAACTAAGACGGGTATCTGGGTAGAGCGAATTAACGACCAGCAGTACACAGGTACGGCAATAAAGCCTGCGGTTACTGTTTATGACGGTACGAAGAAGCTGAAGGAGCAGGTAGATTACAAAGTCAGCTATTCTGACAACAAAAAAGTCAGCACCAAAGATAAACCGGCAAAAGTTTTGATTACGCCATGTGGTAATTATGAAAAGGCAAGCAAATTTTCCATTGACTTCAATATCAGGCAAAGACAGCTTACCAAAGAAAATGTTACGATCAATTATAAGCCTGAAATAAATGTAAAATATAATAAGCAAAAAGCAGTAGTCGGACAGATTCAAAAAATAAGCTTGAAATATGGTAAAATGACTATTCCGGCAAAAGAGTATACAATTACTTATAAGAAAGGGGACGAAACAGTAGAAAACCTGACAGAAGCAGGAACCTATCAAATAGTCATTAACACAAAGGATTCCAGCAGCTTCGCAGGAGCATTAAGTTACGATATTGTTGTGACAGATAAGATTTTGACGAGTGCCCTTAAGTTCAAAGCAGCGGCACAAAATTACAGCGGAGAGCCTTTGACAACAACTATCGACGTAACGCATAAGGGCAAGAGTGTTGTGCCTGACGGACAACAATTGAGCGATATCTTTGCCATTGAATACAGTAATAACACAAATGCAGGTACAGCCTCAGTTACCTTAACGGCTAAGGCAGATAGTAATTATTACGGCAGTAAAACTATAAACTTCATAATCAACGGCACAGCAATTAATAAAGCAGCTATCGACGGATTTCAGTCTTCAATTCCTTATACGGGTGAAGCTGTAATACAGGACGTAAAACTGATCCTGAATAAAGGTAAAGCGGAGGAGAAAATCCTTCAGTTGGGTACGGATTACGACATTGCTTATACTGACAATGAAAATGCAGGAAAAGCAGCCATGACAATCACGGGCAAAGGTGCTTTTAGCGGAACGGTGAAAAAGACCTTTACGATAGGAAAGATTAACCTGAAACAGGCAGCCGGAGATGTAACGGCAGCATTCGCGGAAACGACACAGCCGTTAAAAGTTACACAGGATAAGAGCGGAGCAAAGCCGGCAGTCACAGTGACTTATAAAGAAACCATTCTTGAGCCGGATAAGGACTACAAGGTGATCTACAGCGGCAACAAGGCGGCAGGCGTTAATGGAAAGGTTACAATAAAGGGAATCGGAAACTATACTGGCGATCTGAAGAATGTGCTTGCTTTTGAAATCACACCAAAAGATATTTCAGATACTTCCATTATGGTTATCGCTGAGGATCTGAAATTTGCTGCAAACGGAAGATACAAGGCAAAACTCACAGTATATGATAATGGCGTGAAGTTAACTTCAGGAGAATATACTGTAGGCGCAATTGAAAACATAACCATGTTCAAGAACGAAGCTGGAGAAGATACCCAGTGCGGAACGGCCGAAGCGCTCTTAACAGGTAAGAAAAATTATACCGAAACAAGGAGCGTAACGATCCAGATTAAAAAGACGTTGGTTTCATCAGCAAAAATAAAAGTGAACGGCACTTACTATTATGCAAATGAAAACCCGATATGTCCGACACCAGATAAACTGGAAGTAACGATCGGAAGCGGCAATAACAAAGTCACACTAACACCAGGAGAGGACTTTATCATCGAAAGCTTCAACAACAATACCAGAAAAGGAAACGCTACAATAACCATTCGGGGTATTGGGGAATATGGCGGCAGTAAATCAGTAAAGTTCAAGATTCTTCCTAAATGGATGAAGCGGACACTATAAAAAGATTTTAATCGAGTAGAGAAGATTTATCTTCCCTACTCGCCGCGCGCTCCATGCGCCGCCTTAGCGGCACATTTCCTCTGCATGGGGCTGCGCGCAAAAAGAGCTGGCACTCATTAGCGCCAGCTCTCTTATTGAATTATTCAAGTGAATCAATATATTTCATATAATTTACGACCATCAGTGCAATCTTGAAAGTCAGGGCATCATCAAATTTCCTGATGTCAAGTCCAGTCGACTGGTGCAGCTTCTCTATCCTGTATACTAATGTATTCCTGTGCACATAAAGCTGCCTTGAGGTCTCTGACACATTCAGGTTATTGTCAAAAAATTTCTGAACGGTTGTAAGTATCTCATCATCCAGGTCATCCGGAATGTTATCGCCAAAAATTTCTTTCATAAAGATACGGCACAGGTTAATCGGAAGCTGGTATATCAGTCGTCCAATCCCAAGTGTATTGTATGCCACAATGGACTTCTCCATATAAAATATCATGCCGACATCACGCGCCATCTTCGCTTCCTTGTAGGATTTCGAAACTTCCTTAAGCTCCCCGACAATTGTACCATACGATACTTTAGCGATCAGCATCGCCTCGGAGCCAAGCATGTCCACAATTACCTGCGCAGTCTGTTCAACCTCGTCATAAGCCTCTAAAGAACTTACATCTTTTATGAGAATAATATTTTTCTGCTCAACTGCCGTCAGATAGAAACCAGGCTGCTCACCAAAGATATTTTTCAGCATTTCCATCGAAATATTGTCCTTGTCATTTTGTGCTTCGACAAGATATACAACTCGCGGAACTTCCGATTCGATGTGGAGCTTTTTGGCGCGATTGTAAATATCGACAAGCAGCAGGTTATCAAGCAGCAGGTTCTGAAAAAAATTATTCTTGTCAAAATGCTCCTTATAGGCAATCACAAGATTCTGAATCTGGCTGACTGCTACCTTCCCAATCATATACGCATCCGCTCCGGCGCCCTTTGCAATCAACACATAAAGCACATCGCCGTCCTCAAGAATTTTCAGCATGTGATACCCGCCTATAATCTGGCTGTCAGCAGGCGAATCAATAAAATTGCGTACAAGCTCCTGTGATATGTCCTTACTGTCAAAGGTGGAGGCAACTGTAAGCCCCTCCATGTCAATTACACACAAATCAATTTTTGTTATGACTTTCAACTCATCTATGCTCGTCTGAATTACCTGATTTGAAATCATTTGCTAACGCTCTCCTCCATTTCGAAGTATATAGTGTGAAATCCATTGATTTCACACGGCAAATTTGTGCCTTTGCACAAATTCGCAGGAATTTCGCTATTCCATGATGATTATGATGATAAAACCCGAGTGAATTTCTTCACCCGGGTATCTTTCATGAAAAATATAACCAGGACTATTACTAATTTGTAATAATCTTCTCTGTTTCCTTATCGAATACGTGAATCTTCTCGATGTCGATAGCAAACTTAACCTTATCGCCAGGTCTAGCAGTCGTTCTGGGATCAACCCTCGCTGTGATAGGGAACTCTGCCAGATCAGCATACAGGAATACTTCTGCACCAAGCAACTCGTATACACGGATTGTTGTCTCAAATGTACTCTCAGACTTCGCTTCTACCATCATCTGTGAATCATAGATATCTTCTGGTCTGATACCAAATGTCACTGTCTTTCCGCCGTATCCGCCTTCAATAAGCTTCTTTGATTTAGCGGGAGGAAGCGGAATGGAAAGCCCTGCAACCTTTAAGCATGCTGTGTCACCTTTTATTTCTACAGTAGCGTCAATGAAGTTCATCTGCGGTGAACCCATGAATCCTGCTACGAACAAGTTCTGTGGCTTCTCATATAAGTTCTGCGGTGTATCTACCTGCTGTACAATACCATCCTTCATAACTACGATACGTGTACCAAGTGTCATAGCCTCTGTCTGGTCATGTGTAACATAAATGATGGTTGTTCCAAGTCTCTGGTGAAGCTTTGCAATCTCAATACGCATCTGTACACGGAGCTTAGCGTCCAAGTTTGAAAGAGGCTCATCCATAAGGAATACCTTAGGATTACGAACGATAGCACGTCCCATGGCAACACGCTGTCTCTGACCACCTGACAAAGCCTTCGGCTTTCTGTCAAGGAGTGCTGTCAGGTCAAGAATCTTAGCCGCTTCCTTAACCATCTTATCAATTTCATTCTTAGGAACTTTTCTTAATTTAAGACCAAAAGCCATATTGTCATATACTGACATATGCGGATACAGAGCGTAATTCTGGAATACCATCGCAATATCTCTGTCCTTAGGCTCAACGTCGTTTACAAGCCTGTCGCCAATCTTTAACTCGCCGGAAGAAATATCCTCAAGACCAGCAATCATACGAAGTGTAGTTGACTTACCACATCCTGAAGGTCCAACGAAAATAATGAACTCCTTGTCAGCGATCTCAAGGTTAAAGTTCTTAACGGCCTCGAATCCGTTAGGGTAAACTTTGCATACGTTTTTTAAAGATAAACTTGCCATTTTAAATGCCTCCCGAATTATAGATTTTTTTACGTTGAAAGTGTAAGACATCCTTTCAACAAGTTGTTTTTCATGTTATAAGTATAAAATAAAATCCGTTAAAATGCTATGCCATAAATCCACAAAGTTTTTTATAGGCTTATGTAACAATTGCTTACCACGCATAATCTATACCAGATTTTCCCATGCACAGTAAGCAATTTGACTAACTAAACAAAGTAATTTTATACAACTTAACCAACTGATATACATTTTCCTACTCTTCACGTTCATTATCGTCGTGATTTTCGGTCATTTCAACAAACCTGCCATTTTGATATACTTTATCGGGAACTGTCTTTTCGGCAACAATGCCATATTCTCCCCGCTCCATACGGTCACTTTCGGCAAATATACCATCATCTGCCTCCTTGTCCGTATCTGCTTCCTGACTCCTGTCCACAAGTGCGTCCTCATACTTTTTGAATACCCGCAAAAGAAGGAAAGATTTAACATATATCACCACGCCAAATGCCATCAGTATAAGCACCGGCAGTATCTGCGGCACAAAATAAAACACCACGACCGGCAATGCATAAATCGCAACCAGCAGTAACGCTGTGGGGAGATGCGACAGTGCCATTAAGAATGCGTTTTTTATCGTATTTTTAACCGGGTTTACAAACCGCGCCTGCAACGGAAAGATAAACACCAGTCCCATGAAAAGCACCACTGTCACGGTCACCACGGCAATCTGTATCCACTGGGCAAACTCAATACCCGAATAGGCTATGATGCGGTAATCTACCATCAGGACACCAAGTATTACAAGTACAATCAGCCATATTGCAGTCGCCTGCTTAAAGTTCTCCCTGAACGCCTTCCAAAAGCCCTTCACAATATAAGTTTCTTCATTCTTCACCATTTTAAATCCCATATAATATGCCGCTGAAAAAGAAGCGCCTATCGTAAAAACAGGAATGCTGAAAATCATGAACATCACATTCAGTATCATGATATCCGCAACCTTGTTCAAAAAATTCATCAACGGACTGTCAAGTTTAAACATTATCCAGCTCTCCTTATCCCTATACAAGACTCTTGTATACCTGATTATAATTTCGCAGCAGCTTCTGGTGGGTTACCAGCGCCGTCTCCGCTTTTTGTTTTGCCTTATCCATGATTTCATCGTAATTTTTCAGGAATGTGTCCGCAACAATTGCCTCATATTTTCCAGAAATTATTCCGTTATTGAGATCATTGATGATTTCCTCCTTCGTATGTGCTGCCCTGTATGGTTTTGACTCCATTGAGTTCACGACATGTTCCGATATCTGCAGAATTGCTTCCTTCTGCCCCATCACACTTGCTTTCAGCGCCTTGGGATATCCGTTTCCGTCAAAACGTTCGTGGTGCGCTGCCGCAATGCTTATAATTTTTGAGGAAAGTTTGTTTTCAAGTGTCTTCTCCATAATCTCAACATGTGTCTTTATCAGATTTTTCTCCTCATCGCTAAATGCCCTTGGCGCGTTCAGAAGTTCTGTTGGAAGCGCAAGCATACCGATATCGTGCAGAAGCGCTGCGTAATATACCTCATTCTTGTCAAGCTCACTCAGTTTAAGCTGTCTGCCGAGCTCGCGGCACACATACATGGTCGCTACTGTCTCTGAGACAGACTGCTCATCCTTTAATCCGGTACAGTACATAAGCATCTTGAGGTACTTTTCCTTCTCATCATCAGAGAGCAGTATGTACTCGAGACTCTGCCTGTATTCTTCCCTATATGTATGGTCTCTGATTTTAGAAAAAATATCATGTTTTTCTTCTGCTTCTTCCAGCAGCCTGCATACGCCAGGATCAAATCTTGTGCCCGAATACTTTGATATCAGGGAAAGTTCAAATTTAACGCCAAATGAACGCTGCCAGATATCCGCCATCTCCGCCACTTTCAAGACTTCCAGCTCAAACCGGTACCTGTAGTCCATATCCTTTGTCTTACTGTATTCTGTGTGGTGGTACAATACAATCTTGGACTGTTCATCAAGTGGTGAGAGATACTTTAGGAAAAGATATCCATATACGGTATGCGGCAGCGGATTTTTTGCCTCAAACGTAAGCTGCTTGCGCACATCATCCGTCTTGAACGCCCCGATATCGTGAAGCAGTGCAAGCACCATAAAATCAGCTATCTCATATTTCTCATATGTCCCTTTGGTTTCCAACATTTTGGACATGATATAGCTCACCCGCATACAGTGATGTGCTATGGGCTTATTCATCAGTCTTATTGTTTCATATATCAAATCCGCCATATTTCTACTTGTAATATATTCTACTGCCATATTCATCCTCCATTATTGTGCTCTTATGCTTTGATATTCCGTTCCATCGGAGTGTACCGCACCCCTTCCCTGGTCTGTTCCATGCCTGTATCCGCAAATCCGACATGGTGGTAGAATCCTACTGCATAAGGCGCAGCGTTGACTGTTATCCGGCTGTGCCCTTCCTCTGACCTGACGTAATCGCTCACATAGTCGATCAGCATTCTCCCGATTCCCATTTTGTGATATTTCTTATCCACAAAAAGCAGGGATATGTGTGTCTCGTTTCTCAGACTGATCATGCCTACCATTATACCATTGTCATAGGCGCCAAACAGCTGGTAAGCTCCCAGTAAAAACATCCTGTACAGAACGGTGTCCGTTATAAAATCCTGAAAGCTTTCAACCCCTTCCGGCGTATAGTCTTTCGCCTCAAACTGCATAAATGTGCGCCATGCAAGCGCCATGGCATCATCCCATTCCACGCGGTATGCCGGTCTGACAACAATTCTCACAGGCTTAATCACGTTTTCCCCTGGCCTCCGTCCGAACTCCAATGCAAACCTTCCCTTCCATATCGTATTTTAACAGTATTTGGTATAGTATAGCACAAATTTGCAAAATTGTATATTCCTATGCAAAATATTCCAAATAATAAAAACACAGACCCTTATACAAGTCTGTGTTTCCAGATACCACATTATTCACAAATAAAGAATCTTTCAAGCGCATCGACTGCTTCGCCCTCGTCATTTCCATCGGCAGCGATTGTCACGTTCATTCCTTCAGAAGGGTTAAATGCAATAATTCCCATAATGCTCTTTGCGTTAATCCTGTACTTGTCATATTCCAGGAGAATCTCGCTTTTATACTGGCTTGCTATCTGCACAATCTCCGCCAGTGGATGATCATACTTTTTCTCAATTTCCTTTACCATTACTTCTTTCTTTAACACGTCAATCCCTCCGTAATCATGAACCGTTTTATACAATCACTTTTGAATGAATCATCCTGCAGTCTGATTCACCACAAAGGCACAGCAGGATATACAAATTAAAAATAACCATTTATGACTTAAATCATGTACTATTGTGCTTTTTTTCGGAGCAAAAGTCAATAATTTTTAATAAAAATTTTTCAATTTATTAAAAAACCGTCTATTTAACCGAAAAAAATTCTTATTTTAAGTATTTCATTAGTATTTTCTGCAAAACATCCACATCAATCGGTTTCGTCATGTAGTCGTCAAACCCTTTTCCGATATACGCTTCGCGGGCGCCTGCAATTGCATTTGCAGTCAGTACTACAATTGGAGTTTCATGGCTTACGCTTTGTTCATTTCCATGAATGTACTGCATAAGCTCCGTTCCACTTATCTCCGGCATCATATCATCAGTCAGTATCAGGTCATACTTTTCCCTGTCAAGACGCTCCATGGCTGTCTGCCCTCCATTGGCGCGTTCCACCTGTATCTCGAGCATCTCCAGTATGGAGGCTATCACCTCAAGATTCATCTCATTGTCATCCACCACAAATACCCTTTTGTCCGGGAAGCGCATTGTCTCAAGGGTCTCCCCTCCCATATTGCTGTCTGCATTCTCAAAACGCTTTTGGTAGTCACCGATGGGGATATCTGATACAACTCTCTGCGGAATAAGTACCTCGAATGTCGAGCCTTTTCCATACTCGCTCTCAACGCTGATTTTTCCACCCATAAGGCTAATAAGGCGTGATGTGATACTAAGTCCAAGCCCGGTTCCCTCAATACTTCTGTTCTTTAGCCTGTCAAGACGCTCAAATTCGACAAACAGCTTCGACAGGTCTTCTTTCTTTATTCCCACACCAGTGTCTGATACCCTGATGTCAAGCAGGATATTTTCTTCGTCAAGATACTCTGAGACATTCTGTTTCCTGACAGCAAGCTCTATCCATCCTTCTTTCGTATATTTTACGGCATTCGTCATAAGATTTACAATAATTTGCTTAATCCGCACCTCATCTCCATAAAGCACATCAGGTAACGTACTGTCAACATCAAGCCTTAAATCAAGTCCTGCCCTGTCAACCCTCTCCTGTATCATAACCACGATATCATTGAGTACCGAAGACAATGAATAGTCCGATAAAATGATATCCATTTTTCCTGTCTCTATCTTGGAAAAATCAAGAATATCATTAATCAGCGCCAGAAGCGTCCTTCCAGCGCTTTGAATATCAGCGGAATATTTCTTGATTTTGCCATCGTTGCTCTCGTGCATAATCAGCTCATTGAGTCCGAGTATGGCGTTGAGCGGTGTGCGTATCTCATGCGACATGCTTGAAAGGAACCTGCTTTTCTGCTCGCTGGCCTCCTGCGCTGCGACCTTATCCCGCTCCATAATAACATGATCCGCCTCCTCTCTCATGCGGTTCAGTTCGTAACGGCTGCGGACAATCCATACCAGCATGCATATGCTGAAAACCAGCAGTCCGTACCCAAACACTACAGAAGACGGATATACAAGCTCTTTCCAATAAAAAAACAAGCTTGCCGATGCCGTTGTAATAATTGCCCCAAATCCCAGAAACACTTCAAATGACGGCATCAGCTTCTCCTGAAAAAAGCTCAGTATGCACGCCGCAATATCAAATGCAATCAATATATGCACAAAAATGTAAAAGTTTGACATATTGTACGCGAAAATCACAAACATCGCAACACTTGCCATTGCCGTCAGAAAATTGAAAAACGCCAGCATCTCATAGCGCCTGTGTCCGGGAAAAAATGCATACTTTGTAAATAAAATAAACGGTATCGGCAGCGTGATGAACGACAGATTATTAAACCAGCTCACAACAGAAGTCCGCTCTACCAATATTTCCATGCATCCGCAGTCTGTTCCAAGATATATCACGGATATCGCAAGAAAAAGGGTAAGCCATCTTAGCGATTTGACATCCTGCTCTTTATTCACAAGGATCTCAGAATGACTGGCTATCAGAGTCAGTACCATAATGAGCAAGGCTATCAGACAAATGCCAAGGCTGTTTTTCGATTTCCGCAATATGTACACTACCAGCGCATACCGGTCTCCCATTGCCGGAAACTGAACCATTGCATGTTCTTCGCCAGACTCCACATTCAGTTCCAGTGTAATTGTATCGCCCGCTTTCAATCCGTCAGCAGATACCTGATGCAGCAGATACATCCTTTTACTGTGCGAGCGGAATTTATCCATAAAATGATTCTCATACCACACGTCACCATTTACATACATCACAGTGTCAAGGGCACGTACCCTGAAGCACAGATATTCCTCTGGCAAAGGGGTAAAATCCAGTGTCTTTGTTATAGAAGCATGTCCGCCGTCCAGAGAAATTCTAAGGTAATGCTGTGACACTGCCGTAACCTTTTCTCCTGTGCCGGTGTCATACCAGCCATCGCCAAACCAGACATCATTTTTTCTTATGTTTTTAAAATGATGCTGCACAGGAGCGTCTATGCATATCCAGATTGTAATGACAAATACAGCAATATAAAAAGCATAGCATACCAGCTTCGACACAAAATGCAAATCAATACTTTTAAACTTATCATGCATCCGGTCTTTCATCGCATCCTCCTCTCTTAGCTCTTCTTATCCTCCACGTCAATCCATATATAACCTATTCCATATACTGTCTTAATATATCTGCGTGCATTCAGCCGCTCACGAAGTCCCCGCACTGTCTTTTCGAGCATACTTTCATCTATATATATTTTACTTTCCGATATCAGCTTGTCCATTAACGCTTTGCGCTTGAGGACAATCCCCTTGTTTTCCACCAGATTGCGCAGCAGGCACTGTTCCAGGCGGTTCAGCCTTACCTTTTTGCCATAAGCGCTGTACTCTCCTATGTCAAAATTAAACATGAAGTTATCTATTGCAACCATGTGTTCTCCTACAATGCTGCTTTTTGTGCCTGCACCTATTGCCTCAAATCGTCTGCTTGCCTTTAACGCAAAGTCCTTCCGGCTGCGCTGAAACTGTGACCAAACTTTTGCTTTCAGCACTGCGAGGTTAAATGGTTTTGTAATATAATCCGTAATTCCCTGTTCACCCAGAACCAGCATGTCAGGTTTCCTGTCGTTATCCATTATCAATATAATTGCGGCGTCCCCAGAACCATAATTTCCAAGCCCCAGTTCATATATCAGCTCATATCCGTCACCGTCAGGAAGCTCTGGATCAATAATAATTACCTGGTAGGCACTCTCTCCGAGCAGTTCCTCAGCTGACTCAAGTGTTCCGCAGCTCCATGTACGTGTTTCTATATCGGTAAACATTCTGCACATCTGTTCTGCGAGCGCAGAATCTTCATCGACAATCAATATTTTATTCATGACGTCAACTACCTTTATCTCTAAATTATATCTACAATTATAAATCTTATCAGACAATTTATCAATAAATTCGCCAATTTTTATCCTGTTAAAATTCCGGCAAGCACAAGGCTTGCCACAAGGCCGGATGCTGTTGAAAGGAGCGCTCCCGCAAGGGTCCATCTCGTCTTTGTCACCCTTGCCGCCATGAAATACACTGACATGGTATAAAAAACAGTTTCCGTACTTGCAAGAGCAAGCGAGGTTGTAATCCCGGCAAAAGAGTCCGTACCGTACTCTTTAAAAATATCAAGCGCAAGTCCGGTCGCCGCCGAAGCAGAAAAAAGCTTTACCACAAACAGCGAAATTATTTCATTCGGAAAATCTGCAGCAAAATGCGTGATAACATGCCCGATCAAATTTCCCGCAGTCTCGAGGAAACCGGATGCCCGAAGCACCCCCACCGATATCATCAGCCCGATTAGGGTAGGTACAATGCCGACTACGGTTTTCATACCGTCTTTTGCTCCTTTGGTGAAACAGGCGTAGATATCTTTTTTCTGCGAAAGTCCCATGGCAACAATATAGAAAATCAGCGCCGGTATGAGCATATTGGATATCCTGGTCATGTCTTAACTCCCAAATTATTTCCTGTGTAGTAACATATATATTCCACAAAATCTGAAATATGTGGGTTTTGTTTTTTTGAAAAAACTATCCGAATCGGTACTAATTTCCTATGTCTCGCCGTACTTCTGCAATGTATATTGTTTAATATGCGAGCCATGGCAGATATCGCAAATGATAAATATAATATAACAAAAATTACTAAGGAGTTATGCGACATGATTAATTTTGCTTTTTGTTATGAGCATGATGAAATACGGAATTTTGTCAGAGACGAGGTTATAAAATGTTTTAATCAAAAGGGAATTATTGTAGCCGTGATGTGCTACCGCAGCGCCTACGAACTGCAGCGATGCATCAGCTGCAATTGTCCCGATGTTCTTTTTTATGATATAGAAGCTGAAAACGGGCTGATGCGCAAGGTTGTCATGAACGCCAAACGTGAAAATGAAAAACTTGTTTCCGTCACAACACACAGCCGCGATTACCACCCGCCCATAGAAGATGTGCTGCTTGAACCGATGTACATACTTCCCGACAAGAGCCGCAAGCATGTATGGTCCTACGCAGTGCTTGCCTACGAAACATTCCTTGACGATAAAGATTCTTTTTCCTACTATGTCCGGCCGGACTACATTCATATCCCCATTAACAATATCCACTATTTTGCATCCGAGGGCAGGCGCACACATGTCGTCTCTTCTGATCACTGCGACACATTTTACCAGAAGCTTGATATCGTGGAAGGGCTTATCAGAAAGAAAAACTGCAGTTTTCTGCGCATCCACAAGTCTTATCTGGTCAACGCGAAATATATCTCGGGCTACAACCGAGACTATGTATTTCTGACAACAGGTGAGCGGCTTCGTATCAGCAAATATGAATACTATAAATACATCAACGGGCTGATGCGGGGAAGCCGGCTGAAGCGACAGCCGCAGTACTCGGAATACTGACGGTTCCATCCGCTGCGTTCATTTCCGGCAAAGTGTTTCCATAGCTGTCCGCTGTCAGGTATGCGCTGTCAAGACCACACCATCCGAATCCAGGACGGCTGCTTCTATTGTAGATGGCTATCACCTGATGTTTCAAGCTGCCTGCAGCATTCTCATCCATTTCTCCCAGATATGTGATTCCCTCCGGAAGTTTTATATTCATCAGCTTTGACACATTTCCGACAGCCAGCGCGCTCTCAAGTTCTTCCATGTACAGTCTGGCATCCTCCTGCTGCGTCACATGCACCAGTTCGAATGACGAGCTGCTCATGCCTGTCGTATGCTGCCCTCCGAGCTGCTGAAGCTGTGACAGTGTTTCCACATCCATACCAGTATTGACATTTATTGGTACATAGCTTTCATCATCCGCATATGCCACTGCACTGATATGTGTGTTCTGGAAAGTCAGCTTCATGGTATTGCACTCCGGAAGCAGTGACTGTAAAGTCATCACATAAGGACACAGGTAGCTTGTCATTTGGCAGTTCCTGAGGATAAGTGATGCTTCCCCGCTGACATCGGGCGATGTAGGATCGTGCAGATAGAGGCAGCTTCCACTCCCTAAGGAAACCAGCTCACAATTCTCAAATGATATAATACTGCCTCCGCGGCTTCCAATGCCTGCGCAGTGGTTATTTTCGGATATAATGCGGCAGTTGTCAAAGCTTAGACTTCTGCCATATAAATAATTCTGATCCACATGGATGGCATAGCCTGTATAGTTTTTCTGTCTATCCCAGCTGTCGCCGACCAGTTCCGCATTGATGATCTCTATTTCCTCCTCAGTGAGTTCTTCTGGCATCATATTGCTGTTTATGCCATAAATTGTGATGTTGGAAACATTCCCCGCCGCTATGGTAAGCGGCGCCTTTCTATAAGATGCGGTATCATATTTTAATATGCATAAGTCCTTGCTTACGCCGATTATGTTTAGTTCCTTGTTCATGACACGAACCGGCTCCGTGTAAATTCCGGGATAGAGAAGCAGCGTGTCACCATCGGATGCGCTGTCAACCCCTTCCTGAATTGTCAGAAAATCACCTGTGCCGTTCGGATCGACGACGTATTGTCTTGTTATCTTTGCTGCCGACACTGTCACGCGACAGTTTCCAGCCGTCAATATGACCGCAAGTGCCACTGTCAGCAGAATTTTACTTCTTCTGTATATCTGTACGTACATCTTTATCTATAATCTCCTTGTTGGTGCGCAGACTGCTCCCTATATTTTCAGAAACGGAGCACTGTTATATCCTCGCAAGTTTTCTCCCCATGATATCCGCCTCATGCTCCAAGGCAGTGTCGTCATTGAGGCTCTGCCCGTTAATGCTTGATGTCGGGCGGACTCTACCCTGCATCTGCTGGACAACGTGCCATGCTTCATGGGGCAGGTGCTTTTCCTGTCCCGGAGCTATATGGATATCGGTTCCCTGTGTGTATGCCAGTGCCTGGAACTGTGCCGGCCTGCCAGAATTATAGTGCACGCGCACATTATCCATCGGAAATCCGGACAGGGATTCCATCCCGCTTTTGATGTAATCCGGCATACCGGTTCTGTTTACCTTTTCCTGTATCTTATCTGTCTTTTTCGGACTGCTTTCCGGCTTTTTGTTGATATGTTCCATTTGGGATGCTCCCTCCTGTTAGTCTTATCTGTATTATATTTTATCTGCCCGAAAATTTCAATCATTTCTATATAAAATAGCAATGTAAATGGCCATATGTGTTACTGTTCACACCTACACCAAAGTAGTGGGAATCGTGCGCCAAAATGCTTGTCTTTTAGCATTTTGTGTGCAAAATCTGTTATAATTCACACCTCATTAACTTATAAGCTGATGAAAACTGGCGTTGGTGTGAATTGTAACCCATATGTTAACTGTTCACTGTGCTAGAGCATGTTTGAAAAATGCTTTCTGACAGATGGGCGTCACAGTTTGTGGGAGATTTGTGCCAAATGAAGGAGGCATAGGGGTCAAAGGCATAAAGGGCAATGCCTTATGTTGACTGAATTTGGCGCAAATATCACGCTATTTCAGCCGCAGTACTCGCCATATGTCCCTTTTATCTTATTTTTTATCTCGTAAAGCGCCTCGTCTGCATGGCTTAGCAGCTGTGCTATGTCTGCATGGCTGTCCGATGTGCAGGCAAAACCTGCGGACGCACTTATCGTCCGGGTCAGGGTGTCAGACATAGCAACCGGACTCTTTCCGAGCGTTTCATAAAATTTATCCAGATATGCAACGACTTCATTCCTGTCCGCACAGTTGTAAATCATCATACAAAATTCATCCCCGGATCGCCTTGATGTCAGGAAATGCTCTGATGGCATCAGGCGCATGACAGATGCAAATCCTTGGAGATAGCGGTCACCTACATCATGGCCAAAGGTATCATTGATTCCCTTAAAGAAATCCAGATCCATCATGACTACCGCACTGACATTTCCCTCTGGCATCTTATGCAGAAGCACCTGTGCCAGCTTCTGAAAGTGGCGGTACTTATACAATTCCGTGAGCGGGTCATGTGTATTTTCGTACCGCATACGGTTTTTCTCCTCTATATCCGCAGTGACATCCGTGATGACTCCGAGTTTTCCCTGTGGCGAATCGGACATATGGATGCGCACATATCGCGTATCATTAATCTGGTAGACATCACTTTCTCCCTCCATGGGATTTTTGGTAATCCAGCTGATGAATTTGTCGAACCGCTCCGCACTCTGGCAGAGGTCAGCAACCCTTGTCTTTGAAATGTCCAACAGTTCTCCGATACCCGAAGTTGCAAACACATGCTCCGATCCGCGTTCATACTCATATGCGGCAAGCGGAATACCGCTCATCTCAATGATAGCGGATATCCGGTTGGAAATATTGATGATGCTTCTCACCATGGTATTGATTCCCCTGCTCAGCTCCTCAAACTCATGATTGCCCCCCACTTCCACTGCTGTATCAAGATTGCCATCCGTTATGGCTGACAGGCTTTCTATGATACGATGAATGCCATCTACTACCTTGCGTCTGACAAGATAGTTTAAAAGCAGAATAACTGCCAATTCAACACATAGCAGATATATCAGCGTGCGAACCGCGTTATCAAAAAGCTTCCGAAACAAAACTTCCTCTGGCAGTACAGCACAGATTAATACATTCTCATAACTTTTGCTGACTGTGTACATATCTCTGCCGCCTTTTCCTTTTTTGTATGCACCCTTACTGCATTGTATCAGCTGGTCAAGCTGATAACATTCCTCCGTAAAATCTTGTTCCATATTGCCAGAGTGTCCCACAACAGCACCTGTTTCGCGGTCAACTACAAAAAATTCCTCCTGCTCATCTGTGGGAAAACGTGAGAATATATAGTCATATGTATTTCTTGACTGCGCCTCCATCAGCCGCTTCGGTTCAATTCCTACCTGTACAAATCCCCCATGCTGTTTTCTTGTCACTCCAATGTATTGCATTATTTTGCCCTCAGACGCGTTAGGCTGCACATCCTGAATCAGATAGGCATCCTCCGCATCGTTTTCCAGCAGAACAAGAAAAGCGCTTGTCTGGTCATGTTCAGCCATGTCCATACCAATATATTTGGAAACAGATGCCAATACAATCATACCATTTTCGTCAATATAGTGAACCTCATCCACGTTGAGCAGCTTCGCCAGATACTGCATCTGCGCTACGTCCATCTCCGACTCCTCCTGCCTGTCCAGCACATAGGCAGCTGCTTTCGCTCTGGTAAGGTAGTCTTCATTGAGATTTTCATTCACCAGTTCCAGTTCCGCCTGGTTATTTTCAAGAGTATGTATAATTTGTTCTATTTTAATATGGAATGTATTCAGCTGCTGGTTTTCCAGCGTATGGCGGCTGAATAAAAAATTAATGAACAGTATCAGAAAAATGGCAGCCGTCAAAATGATAGCGGTATACTTGACAAATATTTTCTGCATAGAATTTCCTCCTCCGCATAAGTTTGCAATCGAGCAGCGTACAAGTTTTTTCCTGCTCGCCGCGCGTCCCATGCGCCGCCTCTGCAGCATATTTCCTCTACATGGGGCTGTGCATAAAAAGAAGAATGCCCAAGACAGGCATCCTTCCAAGGATGGTTAGAAGGGGGGCTCTCGCCAGTCCCGATTTTATTATAACATGTACCTTTCAGTACTTGACTTTCCTTTTTTGCGCAAAAGATACTATTCTTTCACAAAATGCGATTTCATTCGCCAATTTCAATTATACTTAGAATTTCGCAAACAGCATAATCTGGAACATACCATCCTCACAGTAACAGCCTATGTTTCCCCCTGTCTTATCCGCAAAGGCCTGTACACTCTGCATGCCAAATCCGTGATTTTTCCCCTTTTGGCTTTTGGGCAGACCCGTTTGTGTATCAAATATTATATCGCTTTCATACGCATTTTTCATGTGAATCAGCAGATGATCCGCCTCACAGTGGATTTTTACATCCACAAATTTCCTATGCTGTGTAAATTCTTTCACACAGTCAACTGCATTTTCAAGCAGATTCGCTACAACCATGGCAAACTCATAACTGTCAACCGGAATTTTCTCAGCGACAACAATGTCCTGATGCACCTCGACATCTAGTGATAATGCTTTTTCCATCATGCATGAGAGCATTGTGTTGACAATCAGGTTGCTGCAATATTTTGTCACTTTATTGCCATCTGCCACAGTGTTGATGTGCTCTATGACTTTTTTAATCTCCTGATATTCCCCCTGATCCAGCAGCGAGTCTATCATACCAGAATAATGACGCATATCATGCCGCAGTATACGCAGATTTTTCTCGGACTGCTCAACCAGATAATACTGATTTTCCAAGTTTTTGATATATGTCTCAAAAATCATGTTCTGCCAGCAGAGGTCTGTCCGCTGGGATTCGGTTGACACATACCGCATCACAACCACATATGCCACGAACATGGTTATGATAAACATTACCACCCCGAGAATATTGTGAGGGTGATCATCAAGCGTATAGGGAAAAAATGTAAGACTTGAAAAACCGCAGAAAAAAAACACGGGAATCAGGCAAAGCTTCCACCAGCTGTTCATCGTCTCCCCCTGATATTCAAGGCAGATCCCTCGAATCTTCGTATATAAAACAAATAAAATGACCACATGTGTCACAATACATCCCGTTATGCAGAGATACAAATTCCCTGTATAAATATGTAAAATGGCTGCCATAATACTTCCGGCTATCACATAATTGGAACCACTCAGACCAACAAACAGCGCTTTGCTGTCCCTCCATTTTGAAATAAAAAGTCCTGTAAGCTGTGTCATGGCTATCTGGTAGACGGTTACCAGAAAATAACACAGGCTGCTGTCTGGAAAGATATTCAGCTTCAGGACATTCGGAACCGTTATCGCAAAAAAAGAGGCAGTACAGATTCCTACAGTTTTTGGCTTCGAGTAACGGTGTGCGATAAACAGATACATGAACAGCATCACGAAAATATGGCTTATTGTGTAAGATATATTTTTATAATTCATTTCTGTCATCCTCCCTGTCTGTACTGTGACGAGACAAACAGGAGATACTCTTTTTTTACATCCGCCGCCCTTGTCCTGCTGACAGGTATACTTCTGCCGCTGTGCATAACGATGTTTCCTGACGCCAGTTTTTTCACATAATTTAAATTTACAAGAAATGACTTGTGAACCTGCAGGAAATTTCTGTCTTCAGCAATCACTTTGACTTCCTCGTCAAAAGATTTCCTGATAAAAATGCTTTTAACAATTTTCCCGTCCGTCAGCCAGACGTTGAGTACTCTCGAATAATTTTCTATGTACTCTATCTTGGAATAGGGTACAAATACCAATCCTTCTTTTGTTTTCACAGGGTACTCTGCATCTTTTTTTACCTTTGCGGCATCGGACACCGCATAGTCAAGCGCCTCAAAAAACAACTCCCCCCTGACTGGCTTCAGCAGGTACCGCACAGCACGCACTCCATAAGCTTCCAGCGCATAATCGTCCGAGGATGTAATATAAATGATGACGCTTCTTTCATTGGTGCTCCTTATCAGACTGCCTATATCAATCCCTGTTTTGTCAGACATTATCATATCCAGTATGTATATGTCTCCCAGCTCCCCTTCCTGTATCTTTTGATATAATGCCGAAGAATCTGTAAACCGTATTACATCAAATTTAATGTCCGTATTATTTTTCTTATATTCTTCCAGCAGTCCCTCTATCTCCACCAGGTCTTCCATGCTGTCATCACAGACCACAATTTTCATATGTCTTCTCCTCACATATTTTGTCTAGAGCGTGTTTGAAAAATGCTTTCTGACAGATGTGCGTCACAGTTTGTGGGCGATTTGGCAGGAATGATTTTTCAAACACGCTCTAAGACAGTATAACACATGTTTTTCCGGCTTGCTATCTATATATGACATAATCCTGCATTTCCCGAAAAAAACCTGCGCGTGTCAGGGCAGCTTTTACAAAATCCGGATAATTTTTGACTACAATACGTTTGGTGTCAGGATATAGCTTTGCTTTTCTATAATCCTCCACAAAAATTCTGAGACATTCCTCCATCAGCTTTTCATTTTCTAAACTTTCATCCAGTATACGCACCGTGTTCCCCTGCCGCTCCATAACCACAATGGGGGTTCCTCCATAGCAGGCAACAATACTCCCCGGCACATTCATAAAACTGCGCCCTTCCTTGTGAGGCAGTATCTTCCCCCAGCACTGTACCGGATCCGCTGCATTGACCCAGATTATTTTTTTCTCCGGTTTAGCGAGCATTCTAATGGCGGATGCATAGTCCCTGTCCCGGATGAATTGCGCGCCGGATAACCCTTCCACAAAATACCCACGCCTTACCTGTCCTGTGTACTCCCACACGCGCAGCACAGACAATGCCTCCTGCCATGAAATGCCGCATACTGCAGCGGTCTCCTTACAGACAATACAACTGCGGTCAAAACATCTTTCCAGTCTTGCTTTTATGGACTGTTCACCTGTCTGCTCTTTCAACGGTTTCACCACATCCCATCTCCCTGCCTGCAGCGCCTTCACACGCACATTTACACGCTGTCTTGCTGGCGCCTTTCTGGTTTTGTCTCTGTCAAGCCACTGGCGAACCGGAACAAAACTATCCGCGCAGACCAGCCCCTTTTCCAGAAGGGACATCAGCGTGTCGTAGGGCGACTCACTGCCAAACAGACCGTTTAAGGACTGCATAAAAGAAGCTCCGCGTTTTCGCAGCGTAAGGAATAGAAGCTGCTCTTTTTCAGAAAGATTTTCTTCTGTCAATGCTGCGTCCCAGTCGATTTCTTCCTGATAGTCAAAACGCAGTCCGCCTTTGCCCTCCATGTGCCAGAACAGTTCCCCTTCGGCGAGATAGGCATCCAGCTTTGCTGCGCGGTAATTATTCACCCAGCGCGGGAACAGGATCCCCTCCCAAAATGACGCGGGCAGCGTCATTCCGACATAATGTTTTAAAAAGCTGCGCAGGCATTCTTCCGCGGGGGCGTTTGTCTCCATCCGGGACAATAAAAGTGCGGCATATGACTCTGCCGGACGGGTCTGCACCTCCTCCCGCCGATTTTTCAAAGTTCTGATTACGGCGCGGCGGTATAACTTCGCATGATAGTATTTGCTGCTCTCATTTACCGCTTCCCCACGTTGACACAATTCCTCCAGTATTTCCTCTGCAGTCTGTGCATCCCATCCATAACGCCCTGCAGTCTGATGTATATCTGCGCCGCCGCGATAGCGCAGCATACGCCTGACAATGCGGCATTGCTCCTCTCTGACACTGACATCCTCTGACCTTTGTGCTCTGGTTTCTCCTAGTGCCGCAGCATAGCGCTCCGTATCTTCCGCCGCAATCCACAATCCCTGCTCAAGGTATACAACCCTGCCGTCCTGTGCCAGCATTTCCAGCCATTCAACCGGAACTTCCAGCTCCCCTGCTGCCAAATCGCCCTCTGTCATAAGCAGCGAGTGAAGCTGTTTTTCATCCTTGGGCAATGTGGTTCTTTCCTGAACCTGCATAAGCTCCTGCCTGCCCGGCTGTACCAGTTCTTTGTCCGAATTTAATGCCTGGTTCAGCGCTTCCTCCACTGCCATGTGAATTTTCCGCGGTGTGGGTGCATAGTCATACATCACTGCTGCCTCCTGCCCCCATTGCAGCGGAAGGGACATGGGGGACGGCAGTTCCGTATAAACTTCCCGCACCTCCACCACACCGGAACGGATGTCATCTAGCAGTTCCTTCACGCCAATGGCATCCCACAGTCCGCACATACACTCCCGCCTTGTCTCCCTGATAAGCGGATGCCCTGTTTCCCGAACCACCTGCTCTAACAGCTCCGCGCTCTTCAACCGCTGCTTCCAAAGAGGCTGACGGCTGTTGTTTCGCACGCCCATCATGAGCGCGCGGCCGCAGTTATATCGAAATGCCATGTTAAATACAGGCGCGGTGGGCAGAATAATTTCCATATTTCTGACACACGTGTCAGGACTTATCTGATGCAGTATTCCCTCCGGCAGCGTCCCGTTTCCATAAGAATAAAGTAAAAATCCATCCTCCTCATCCACACAGCCGACTTCGATTCCCAGCTGCTGCCTCGCCGTTTCTGCTGCAAGCAGCGACAACGGCGCATTGATTCTTCTGCCAAACACGGAGTGAAACATCAGCTGGCTGCTGCCCATGGAATCCCTGAAATGCTCCACTATAATGGTCCTGTCATTGGGGAGACTCCCCACTACCTTTATCTGCCGTTCCAAATAGCCGGCGGCAAGCGATACCGCAGTCTCATCAAGTCCCAAATCCCTCAATGCATCTGAAAGCTTCCCATCTTCACAGGCTCGCTCAAGCATGCGAAACATGCGCCCGAACGCCTCTCCTGTCCGTTTGTCGCGGCCTTTGATTTCGCCTTTCCAAAAAGGAAGTCTTGCTCCCTCCACCGGAGCCTGTGTCACAGTGACAGTGTCCCTGCTGATGTTTGTTATTTTCCATGCAAAAGAACCAAGGATAAAACGATCTCCCTTTCGGGATTCATAGACAAACTCCTCGTCGATATCGCCAAGCTTTACCCCTTCTTCCGTTTTTACAGCATACAGTCCCTTATCCGGAATTGTACCTCCCGCCGAGATTGCAAGCATCCTGCTGTAACCGTCCCCTTCTACCCGCTCATGAATTCTGTCGTACAAAATCCTTGGGCGCACAGGAATATCACGCTGATGTTCATAATCCCCCGCGAGCATTCCGAGAACCGATTGTACATCTTCCCTTGTGACATGTTGAAACGGCCATGCACGCGGCAGTATTTCCATGACTTCATCCAGTTCATAACTTTTAAACGCCGCCATGGATACCAGGTGCTGGGCAAGGACATCCAGACATCCTACAGGCGGATTGATATGCTCCACGTCTCCCTGTCTGGCAAGCTGAGCTGTCATCCCGCTGGATACACATTCCGCCGCAGTTCTCGGAAAAAAGTACATTACACTGACACGTCCGGGATTGTGCCCAGCGCGTCCAAGCCGCTGCATCGTTCCCGACACAGTACGCGGACAGCCTACCTGCAGCACCTGGTCAATCTCCCCTACATCTATTCCAAGCTCCATGGACGATGTCGCGCATAAAAGCCGGAGCTGTCCGTCACGCAGGGATGCCTCCGTCTCTATTCGCTGTTCTTTGGAAAGACTTCCATGGTGTACACGCGCAAACCCCTCACCGCCCAGTAAATTGACGTAATACGCCAGCTTTTCCGCATACCTTCTACCCTCCACAAAAGCAATCACACTGCGGTTTCCCTGGCAATATTGGTACACAAGCGCCCCCAGTTCCTCCCACACAGGATCTTTCCGCCTGCCCTTGAATAAGTCTGCATAGGGTCCCAATATGTCCAGACGGATTTTTTTCTCCATGACAGGCGCAGCGATAACAACTTCCTCCGGTGCGAGATATTCTGCTGCTGCATCCAACGGTTCAATGGTCGCCGACAATCCGATTCGCTGTAAAGGCTGTCCACACAGATAATCGAGGCGTGCTAAAGAGAGCATCAGATGTGCACCCCTTTTCGTGTCAATCAAAGCATGAAGCTCATCTATAATAATAGCTTTTGCCGTTGCAAGCACATTCTGACCTGTTTTGCTGGTTAGCATCAGATACAGTGATTCCGGTGTAATAATCAGAATATGCGGCGGATGCTTTACCATTTTCTGCCTGTCCCTCTGTGGTGTGTCTCCGGTTCGGATCCCTACCGTAATCTCCTCCGCAGCGTCGATTCCCTCCAACGGGCGTCTAAGATTTTCACGGATATCGGCAGCTAAGGATTTCAGCGGGGATACATATATCAGATACAATTCGTTTTTCAGCGTACCTGCTTTTGCCTGTTGCTTTAGCCGGTCAATAAAAACAAGGAACGCTGAAAGTGTTTTTCCTGTTCCCGTGGGTGCCGATACGAGTACATGACATCCATGGGCAATGTTTGGCCATGCCTCGCGCTGTACCGCGGTCGGTTCACCAAGTGTATTTCTGAACCAATTCAGCGTTTCCTGCCCGAATAGATTTTTGATTTCCTGCATTGTTTTCTCCTTTTGGATGAATGCTTTGATTCATTGCATTTATCTGCAAAATATTATATCCTGCTTCTTTATATTATTTTTTTAATTTATTTCAAAAATAACAGAGAGCGTTATACTCTCTGCTTTCTGCCAGGCGCGCGTCACAGTTTGTGGGAGATTTGTACCAAATGAAGGCAGCGCAGGGTCAGAGGCATAAAGGGCAATGCCTTACGTCAACTGAATTTGGTGCAAAACCTTTCTGTGCCATTATCGTAACACAAAAAATCTGCTCTTTCAATGCAATCCTTTTGTTCTATTTCTTATCATGCACCTTCTCATATTTTTTGTTATCAAAAAATAGCAGATCCATACGCCAATGCCACTTAATTAAATCTGTTAACAGTTTAGTTAAGCCAACGCGTAATATTGCCGCCAGGCAATTACAGGCGAATTATATATAGAAAGCATAGCCAGTTTAAAAATTTGGCAAAGCAGAAATGCAACCGTAACAGCAAACGTCCCAAACTGCTTCATGCGTAAAAAAGATTTTCGCCAGAAATGAAAAATAGCGAAATCGTTGGAGCGATAAGAAATGCAGGGCGGTTACTGTTCACACCTACGCCAAAGTAGTGGGAATCATGCGCCAAAATGCTTGCCTTTTAGCATTTTGTGTGCAAAATCTGTTATAATTCACACCTCAATAACTTATAAGCTGATGAAAACTGGCGTTGGTGTGAATTGTAATGCGGGGCGTGAATGGTTGCGATATCCTGTATTGTTATTATTGTAATGCGTCATGTACAGTGATATAATTGATAATTGTAAATCATTGGTTTTGGAGGGTTAGATGGATATAAATGTCAGACTTGAAGAAGAAAAAGATTACCGAAGGGTAGAGGAAATAGCGAAAGCCGCATTCGGTTATCCCGATAGAATCAAGCGAGGCCAGATTGGATGTCCTTATGAGCATTGGATGGTTCATGAATTAAGGCGTCGTGATGGTATTATGGCATTAAGCTTAGTCGCTGAACGAGAAAATGGCACTATTGTTGGGCATATTATTTGTAGTAATGCTGTTGTTAAAAAGGAGAATCATGTACTTCCTGTCCTAAACTTTGGTCCTTTAAGTGTGCTGCCTGAATATCAGTGTCAAGGCGTTGGAAAAGCACTTGTTCGGGCAATGATAGAACAAGCGAAAAGTTTAGATTATGGCGCTATTTTATTTTTTGGCAGACCAGAGTACTATCCACAGTTTGGTTTTAAACAAGCGGTAGTCTATGAAATATCGGATTCAGAGGGTTATAATTATCCTGCTTTTATGGCTATGGAACTGAAGGAAGGATATTTGAAAGATATTCGCGGGGGAAAATATTTTGAATCGGATATTTATGATGATGCGCTTAATCGTGAAACAGTGAGCGCTTTTGATAAAAAGTTTATATCTGATAAATAACAAATGTCACAATTAATTTAACTGAGTGGGTGCATGTATCTCAGGAAAGGAATATCCAAGGAAAGTACAGAAAACCAATTATTCCTCCGATTGTGAATAGGTAAATCTGAATTTGGCGAGGTGAATATGTGAAGAAATTAGTAGTATTATGTGCAGCTTGTGGAGTTGGAAAATCTACAATAAAAGACAATTTGAACGAAGGTAGGGTATTAGAAAACTGGGTTTGCATAGATACAGATGAAGTTGGCATTAATTGGTGGGATTATGAAGGGACAGAGAATGAGGCTAAATTTAGTGATGATTGTCTGGCAGAGGCTGTAAAGATGTCAAATAATAAAAATTTGCTCTTTGTGACGTGTATGAATCCATATGATTTCTATGGAGTGGTTAATATTCCACAGAATATTACATCAACTTTCTTTATTGGTATGACTTGTTCAGATGAAGAAATTATAAGAAGATTAAAGGCAAGACCTAATGAAAGAATGTGTGGAACTGACGAATTTATTACTGGACAGATTCAATATAATGCTTGGTTTAAGAATAATGCAGGTAAATTTCAATTCTACATAGATAATACAGATAAAACTGTTGATGAAACGGTAGAAGCAATAATGTCATTTGTAAAAAGTATTGAGTAATAAACTTCAAATTGGTGAAGTGATTTGAAATAGTGAACACTGCCATACTCATCATACATTTTTTTCTGCGTCTTCCATCTGTGTTATCCTCCATACAGATATTGTGGCATCTATGTAAAACTGCCGAAGTCCAGAATTCGGAGTAAAGCCTTCTGTTACATTTGATAGCCCTTTATCCCGAAAAAAGCAAAGGCCACAAATAGCAAGCAAAGCAGAGTGAAAAACAGCCTAATACATCTCTTTCTTATTTTCCATATACCATATCCGATCCGAAAACTAGAGCGTGTTTGAAAAATCATTCCTGCCACCTGCATAATGACGCGTACGCGTCGTATTCACCACTTTGCGTGATATTTGCACCAAATTCAGTCAACATAAGGCATTGCCCTTTATGCCTTTG
>JAIECJ010000093.1 GCA_029068555.1 Lachnospiraceae bacterium | reverse complement strand
GGTCAAAGGCATAAAGGGCAATGCCTTATGTTGACTGAATTTGGTGCAAATATCACGCAAAGTGGTGAATACGACGCTTTGGCGTCGTTATGCAGGTGGTGGGAATGATTTTTCAAACACGCTCTAGGGCAGGCAATTTCATAGTGCAATGATAAAGCAGGGAAATAACTGATATTTCAGGTTGTTTCTCTTTTTTTATGCCCAGACCTGTGCAGGGGAAGTATGGGTAAACGTTACAATTCACACCAACGCCAGTTTTCATCAGCTTATAAGTTATTGAGGTGTGAACAGTAACGGTAAACTTTTCCCTGCCCGATTTTTGACAGGAATCTGTTGACAGTATAATTGTTTTGTGCTATGCTAATACTACGACAAACGTAGCAACGATAGACGTTGCATTGTTTGTCGTAGCTTCTATAGGAGGAGCTTGCAAAATGCGTCTGTCAACAGGTATTTTGCAGAGGGCGTGTCGATTATAGATGTCATATAGATGTAAGGAAGGAGGGTTTTTATGAGTAGTATCAGCAGCGACATTATACGCGGGTACAATGATACGATAATTCTATATCTGCTGTGGGATGCGCCATCATATGGGTATGAGATTTCAAAGCGAATCAAGAGCCTGTCGGAGGAAAAGTACGTGATAAAAGAGACAACGCTCTATTCCGCCTTTACACGGCTGGAAAAAAATGGATTTATTGAATCTTTTTCCGAGAATATTACAATCAACGGAAAACGCAGGACATACTATAGAATTACGGAACAGGGAAGGCAGTACTACCGCGAGAAATGTGCGGAGTGGACACTGACCAAGGAAGTTGTGGAAAAATTTATCAAGCAGGACGGAGAGGTATGAAAATATGGAGACAATCAGGAATTATCTGGAAACAATGTTTGCAAGGCTTCCTGCTACATTTGAGGTGCAGAAGGCAAAAAATGAATTATGGCAGATGATGGAGGACAAATATACAGAATTAATCAAGGAGGGGAAAACGGAAAATGAGGCGATCGGCATTGTCATTTCTGAGTTTGGAAAACTCGATGAGCTTGCGGATGAGCTTGGCATCAGCGAATTTGTAATACAGGAGAACCAGAAATCAGCTGCGGGTTTTCGGAGTGTCACGCTCGCAGAGGCCAAGGACTATTTGCATGATAAGACGCGTTCTGCTTATATGGTGGCACTTGGTGTATTTTTGTGTATTGTCAGTTGCTGCGGATATTTGGTGGATGTTAGCTGGAGCTGGCGTGGTGGAGTCTATGCTATGTGTTTTATGTTTTTGATGATTGCGACAGCGGTTGGACTGTTTATGTTTTCGGGTTTTGTCATGGGAAAATGGAAATTTATGAAGCAAAAGGGATGCAGTGTTGATTTTGCGACGGCAGAATATATCCACAACCGGCGGGAAAGTTTTCGTGTGACACATGCGATGATGATTACAATTGGTGTCATTTTATGTATTTTGAGTGTGATTCCGATGTTAATCGTGACCAGTCTGTTTTCGTGGGGGAGTGGCTTTGGTACGGTATTGATGTTTGTGTTTATCGGAATTGGTGTTTTTCTGCTTGTAGCTGCGGGAAATGTCAGTGCAGGATTTACGACTATT
This sequence comes from Lachnospiraceae bacterium, assembly GCA_029068555.1. GTDB lineage: Bacteria > Bacillota > Clostridia > Lachnospirales > Lachnospiraceae > COE1. The sequence continues at coordinate 31,710 of JAIECJ010000093.1, read as the reverse complement.
CTTTCATTAAATAAAAGAGATACAATGGGAGGCAGTTTTGTGCCGTCTCAGAAGCAGGTAAGCTATAAAAACAATACAATATCTCAGATAATGTCTGTTTACTGGCCGACTGTGACCTGCATTTATCTGTGTTGGAGTTTTCTGAGCTTTGACTGGCATATCACATGGATTGTGTGGGTGGCTGCCGCCGTTATACAGCAGCTGATTCGTGCAATTTGGTAGATTTATGGCGGATTGAAAAGATTTGGTTTCAGGAGGACAATATGATTATGAAGAAAAACATATGGATGGCAGTACTTACAGTTATTACAGCCTGTTGTGTAGTTGGCGGCACATTTCATTATTATGGTATCTTTGGATTCCGGAATGGTTTTCGTTTTGGAGAAGGTCGGTTGACAAGTGCAGACTCAGATTTGGAGGCGTTTTATGCTGTCAATGTAGATGCAGATATGATAGATTTGTCAATTGAATCGGGGGAAAAATTTTATCTCAATGGAAGATATACAGACGGGCTGATGTTTGAGTATGAAGTAAAGGATGGGATACTTTACATCAAGCAGAGACTCCCCAAAAAAGCATTATGGGGAGGAATGAGGAGTGAGAGCTGCAACGTGACGCTGACAGTGCCGGAAGGGAAAGTGATGGATTTCTTGGATATCAGGACTGCTATGGGCAATATTGATGTGGAGGGGATCACGTCATCAGACTGTGAAGTGCAGACCAGCATGGGGAACTGTACGTTCGATGAATGCAATTTTGACGAGGCGGATATCTGCACTAATATGGGAGAGATTACCGTAAAGGATACGCATCTGGGGGAGGCGGAGCTCGACAATGATATGGGAACAATTATTGTCGAACGGAGTACCTTTGACAATCTGAGTGCGGACAACTCCATGGGAGATATATCAATTGATGCGGAGCAAAACCTTGACAAGTGTCAAATAGAGTTGGAATCAGGAATGGGCAATGTGAAAGTGAATGGTCACAATGAGGGAACAAAGTACCGCCAGACGGGTGACGCTGGTAAGCTTGAGGCCAGCACCAGCATGGGAAGCCTGAAGCTCAATTATAGAAATGCAGAATAAAGATGGATTTTTGACGTGCACTGTGATAGAATAAAGAACATATCAGTATGCCAGTATTAAAGAAACACGCTCTAGAGCGAAGGAGACAGATGGACAATATATTGTTAAAAGTGGAAAATCTGAACATAGCGTTCCATGACCATGACGCGCCGGAATGCGTTGTAAAGCATTTGGACTTTCAGCTGGAACAGGGGGGGATTCTGGGTATTGTCGGAGAGTCTGGGTCAGGAAAATCCATGACAGCGATGGCAGTTGCAGGGCTTTTGCGGCGTCATGATATGACAGCGGAGGGAAAAATCTTATTTGAAGGAAAAGAGCTTCTACATGCAAGCCGTAAAATGCTTCGCCAGCTTCAGGGAAACGATATAGGCATTGTGTTTCAGGAGCCCATGACATCATTGAACCCGGTAAAGCGCATTGGCTGGCAGGTGGAAGAAAGCCTTCGCATACACAGACCAGAAATGGGAAAAGAGGAACGCTGGCAGCGCGCGGTAAAAGCGCTTGAACAGGTAGAGCTCACAAACCCACAGCTTGTTTATAAAAAATACCCACATGAGCTTTCCGGCGGTATGAGGCAGCGCGTGATGATTGCCTCGGCAATTATCTGTGAGCCAAAGCTTCTGATAGCGGATGAACCGACAACAGCGCTTGATGTGACAATACAGCTGCAGATTGTGAAGCTTCTGCAGCGGCTGAATAAAGAGAAAAAAATGGCAGTCCTATTTATCTCGCATGACCTTAGTCTGGTGAAACGTTTGTGCGACAGGGTAATTGTAATGAAGGATGGCAGTGTGGTGGAGACCGGCAGGACAAACGAAATATTCTGCAATCCAAAAGCGGACTATACAAGGGAGCTCATTGGATCCATACCAAAACTTGAAAAAATAAAGGATATTGAATGATGGAAAATATTCTAAATGTGCACAATTTAAATGTATATTACAGAAATAGAGAAAATCCACTGATGCGTTTCTTCATAAAAAAAGAGAATGCGGTGCAGCAAGTGTTGAAAAATGTAAGCTTTGAGATGAAAAAGGGAGAGATACTGGGGCTTGTCGGCGAGAGCGGCTGTGGTAAGACGTCACTTGCAAAAGCAATTCTTGGCATACAGAAGCAGTATGACGGTGAGATTGTGCTTGACTGTCCGAACCCGCAGATGGTGTTTCAGGATCCGTACAGCTCGCTGAATCCCTCAAAGAAAATCAAATGGATTCTTGAGGAACCCCTTCGTATGAAGCGCAATATCGCAAAACAGGAACGGGGGAGGAGAGTCGATGAAATGCTTGTGCGTGTGGGACTTGACGTGAAACTAAAGGAACACCGCCCCACAGAGCTGTCTGGCGGTCAGAGACAACGCATTGCAATCGCAGCTGCACTTTTGTGTGACACGGATTTTTTGATAGCGGACGAACCAGTGTCGGCGCTTGATGTGACCATACAGGCGCAGATTATCAGACTTCTTTTAAAATTGCATAAGGAGCTTGGAATATCCATACTTTTCATCTCGCACGATTTGCGCGTTGTGTATCAGATGTGTGACAGGGTGATGATTATGAAAAATGGGGAGATACTGGAACAGGGAAATGTGGAGGATATCTACAGCAGCCCCAAAACGGATTACACGAAGCTTCTGCTTGAGGCGGCAAATATCTGAACGGAGGGTAAATTTTGATGTTTCGATGCTTTTATCCAAACGAGTATTTGGATTCAACGTATCTGATTGATTTTGAAAAAATGTATGGACAAGGTTACCGGGGAATAATTTTTGATATTGACAACACGCTCGTGCCACACGGACTTCCGGCGGACGAGCGTGCGATTGCGCTGTTTAAGCGGTTAAAAAGCATCGGTTATAATGTTACAATGCTCTCTAATAACAAGGAGCCGCGTGTAAAAATGTTCTGTGATGCTGTCGGTGAGCCATATATTTACAAGGCAGGCAAGCCGAATCCTGGGAATTACAGGGCGGCAATGAAAAAAATGGGTACAGATGAGAAAAATACCCTGTTTGTGGGCGACCAGATTTTTACGGATGTGTGGGGGGCAAACAAAGCAGGAATCTACTCGATACTTGTAAAACCCATTCATCCAAAGGAAGAAATTCAGATTGTGCTGAAGCGGTGTCTTGAAAAAATTGTACTGTTTTATTATTTTAGAGATAAAAGAAAAAGCGGGGGAATAAGCTGATGGTAGTAAACGGAAAGACAAGGGTATGCGGACTAGTCGGCAATCCAGTGGAACACACACAGTCGCCAGTGATACACAATACACTTGCGCATGAGATGGGGATAAATATGACATATGTGCCATTTCTTGTGGATAACGGGCAGCTGGAAGCGGCGGTTAATGGTGCTTTTGGTCTGAATATATTGGGCATGAATGTTACGGTGCCTTACAAAAATGATGTGATTGCATATCTGGATGATATGGATAGTCTTGCGAAAAAAATCGGGGCGGTTAACACGCTGGTGCGCACAGACAGGGGATATAAAGGGTACAATACAGATATTACGGGACTTTTGAGAGCCATGAAAAGTGATGACGTGTCGATAAAAGACGAGGAAATCATTATACTTGGCGCAGGCGGCGTAGGGCGTGCCGTCACATATATGTGTGCTGCGAATGGAGCACACAAGGTATATCTTTTGAATAGAAATGCCGCAAAAGCCGAAGCTGTAGCTGCGGAGGTAAACAAGGAGCTCATAACAGATTGTGTGACACCAATGGCGCTGTCTGATTATAAGAAGCTATTAACCGGGACGGAAAACAGGTATGTTACAATACAGTGTACAAGCGTAGGGCTCGCGCCAGATGCAGACAATGTGGTCATCGAGGATGGTGACTTTTATCATTATATAAAATACGGGTATGACCTTATTTATTCGCCATGGGAAACAAAATTTATGAAGCTTGTAAAGGCGAACGGCGGCATGGCATATAATGGACTTAAAATGCTTCTATATCAGGGAATTGATGCGTTTGAACTGTGGAATGACTGTAAGGTGACGGATGAAACTGCGGATAAGGTTTATGGGAAACTCTGCGGGAAGCTTGGACAGGAATGTAAAGGCAGGGGATGACGGATGGAAAATATAATATTGACAGGTTATATGGGATGTGGAAAGACGACAGTTGGAAAAAACATTGCAAAGATTTTGGGGTATACATTTGTCGACACAGATGAGATGATTGTGGAGCAGCAGCACAGGAGTATTAATGAAATATTTGCCGATGACGGAGAGACGGCGTTCCGGCTTATGGAGACGAAACTGCTAGAACAACTGACAGCCAGTAAAAGCAGCCATTTGGTAATATCGACAGGGGGGGGGATGCCCGTCAGGGAAGAAAACAGACAGCTTTTAGCTGCGCTTGGCAGGGTAGTGTATCTGAAAGCAAGTCCGGAAACAATTTATGGCAGAGTTAAGGGGGACACTGACCGACCGCTTTTGCGGTGCGAAGACCCTATGAAACGGATTGAGGAAATGCTTGCGGTCAGGGGACCTTTATATGAAGCGGGAGCCGATGTTGTTGTGAATGTGGACGGACTTAGACAGTCGGAGGCTGCCAGCGAAATAATAAGCATGTGTATAACGGAATGATATCACGAATAAAAACTGGAAAGGATAAGTCGGTAAATGAAGCTTTTAGTAATAAACGGACCTAATTTGAATTTTCTTGGAATCAGGGAAAAGGGTATATATGGAACACAGGACTATAATTATCTTCTTAATATGATACAGAATAAAGCGGAAGAGACAGGATGTGAGATTGAATGCTTTCAGTCGAACCACGAGGGGGCAATCATTGACCGGATACAGGAGTCCTATTTCGACGGCACAGAGGGCATTGTTATTAATCCCGGTGCATATACACATTATTCCTACGCGATACGGGATGCGCTGGCAAGTATTATGGTTCCTAAGGTGGAAATTCATATTTCAGATATTACGCAGAGGGAAGCGTTCCGGCGTGTTTCTGTAACAAAAGAAGTATGTGACCACCAGATATATGGACAGGGACTGGACGGATATTTGAAAGCAGTTGACTTTATTCTTGCGAAATGTCAAAAATAATGGTTGAAATATTGTTCATTTTGTTATAAAATGGTTAACGGATTGTAAACGTGAAAAGTGAATATTAGGAGGAATAGTTTTTATGATATCAGCAGGAGATTTCAGAAATGGTATTACGATAGAGTATGAAAACAGCATCTATCAGATTATCGAATTCCAGCATGTAAAACCTGGTAAGGGGGCAGCATTTGTCAGAACAAAGCTTAAGAATATCATCAGCGGCGGTGTTGTTGAGAAGACATTCAGACCGACGGAGAAATGCCCACAGGCACGCATTGACAGAAAAGAGATGCAGTATTTGTATGAGGATGGCGATTTGTTTTATTTTATGGATACAGAGAATTATGAGCAGATTGGTCTCAATGCGGACAAGATAGGCGATGCGCTCAAGTTTGTGAAAGAGAACGAGATGGTTAAGGTCTGTTCGCACAATGGCAATGTATTTGCGATTGAGCCGCCTTTGTTTGTTGAACTTGCTATCACGGACACAGAGCCTGGTTTCAAGGGTGATACTGCTACAGGCGCCACAAAGCCGGCTACGGTTGAGACGGGCGCTACAGTATATGTTCCGCTGTTTGTAGAAACAAACGACGTCATCAAGATTGATACCAGAACAGGCGAATATCTGTCAAGGGTTTAATTGATAATAGATATTAGAAATTAAAGACAATGGGAAATGATTTTATTTTATGTAAAGTGATTCTTGTTGTCTTTTTTGTTTGTCTGTGCGCTGCGCGGTGGACGGAGATGGAATGTTGTTTTCCTGTATGTGCGAAAAAGACGGCAAGGGAGGGATGAAAAGATAGAAGAGATGAATGAAAAGGAGTAGAATGAATTAATGGAATTTACAAGTTTTACAACATTAATAAGGGATGAGGTAGAGAAAAGAGCAGGGGAAAGTTACAAAGTCAGGATTAATGATGTCAGAAAAAATAATGGAGTCATACTGCGGGGACTCACGGTGATGCAGGATGACAGCAATATTTCACCTACAATATATCTCAACAATTATTATGAGGCATATGAAAACGGTGAGGCAACGCTGGTTAACGTAGTAAATGATGTGATGGATACTTATCACAGAAACAAGGTGAACCAGAGTGTAGATATGCGTTATTTGATGAATTATGCATGTGTGAGGGAGCACGTTATTTACAAGCTGGTTAACACTGAGAAAAACATGGAGCTGCTTAAAGATATACCACATGTGGAATTTCTTGATTTGTCTATTGTCTTTCAGTGTCTGGTGGCAAAGGAATGTTTTGGGACGGCATCTATATTAATCCATAATGCACACATGAAGCTGTGGGATATTTCGATTATGGAGCTTTTCAGGGCGGCGAAGGAAAACACTCAGAGAATCCAGGGATATGAGATTAAGGGAATAAATGATGTGATATGTGAAATCATGGAGGAAGATGCGGTGGAGGAATTTGATTATGATGACTGCATGGCGGAATTTGCGGACAGCGTCCCAATGTATGTCCTCAGTAATAAAAGCAGGGTAGAGGGGGCAGCCTGTATGCTGTATCCTGATTTGATAAAGGATTTTGCAAAGGCGCTAGGGAGCAGCCTGTATATCATTCCGTCATCTATACATGAATTACTGCTGCTGCCTGTCAAAAATACCAATGAGAGTGAAGACATAAAAAGCATGATAAGGGAAATCAATGATACACAAGTAAAGATGGAGGAAATATTGTCATATTCTCTATATTTATTTGACAAAGAAAAAGAGAAAATTGTCAGACTGTAGGACAGGGAATATTTCCTGTGCAGCTTAAAAAGAGAATATTTGGAAAAAAAGGTAAATTTTTTAAAAATTCCTTGATAAATTATTGACAATTACCCATATTATGTTTATCATTTATACATGCAATGTGCCATTGACATCGGATTTTTTAGTATGACAGCGGCACCGATGTAAAGTAACCAATTCAGTAAAGGAGAGTAACAATGAGTAAAAAGTGGGTATATTCATTTAAAGAAGGCGACATGAGCATGCGTAATCTTCTCGGCGGAAAGGGTGCCAACCTTGCAGAGATGACAAGCATCGGACTTCCTGTACCACAGGGCTTCACAATCACAACAGAAGCTTGTACACAGTATTATGAAGACGGACGTAAAATCAACGACGAGATCATGGCTCAGGCTATGGACGGCGTAAAAGAGATGGAGGAAGTAAACGGAAAGAAATTTGGAGATCTGAAGAATCCTTTGCTTGTATCTGTACGTTCCGGTGCGCGTGCATCCATGCCTGGTATGATGGATACTATCTTGAACCTTGGTTTAAATGACGAAGTGGTTGATGCGATGATCAAGGGCAATCCGGATCCGGCATTTGAGCGCTTTGTATATGACTCTTACAGACGATTCATTCAGATGTTCTCAGATGTCGTTATGGAAGTTGGTAAGAAGTATTTTGAGCAGTTGATTGACAAGATGAAAGAGGAGAAGGGCGTTCAGTATGATGTAGATCTCACAGCTGCAGACTTAAAGACACTGGCTGAACAGTTCAAGGCTGAGTACAAGAATCAGCTTGGTAAGGACTTCCCTTCCGATCCGGTAGAGCAGTTAAAGCTTGCCATCGAGGCTGTATTCCGTTCATGGGACAACCCCCGTGCAAACGTATACCGTCGTGACAATGATATCCCTTATTCATGGGGTACAGCAGTTAACGTAATGCCGATGGTATTCGGTAACTTGAACAATGAGTCTGGTACAGGCGTTGCGTTTACACGTGATCCGGCTACAGGTGAGAAGAAGCTCATGGGTGAGTTCTTAAAGAATGCACAGGGCGAGGACGTTGTTGCCGGTGTTCGTACCCCGATGCCGATTGCTCAGATGGAGCAGGAGTTCCCAGAGGCCTATGCAGAGTTCATTAAGGTTTGTGAGACACTCGAGAACCACTACCATGATATGCAGGATATGGAGTTCACTGTTGAGAATAAGAAGCTCTATATGTTACAGTGCCGCAATGGTAAGAGGACAGCACAGGCTGCTTTGAAGATTGCCTGTGATTTAGTAGATGAGGGACACAAGACTGAGGCAGAGGCAGTTGCTATGATCGATCCTCGTAATCTTGATACTTTACTGCACCCTCAGTTTGATGCAGCTGCACTGAAGGCTGCAACACCGGCTGGAAAGGGACTTGGCGCTTCACCGGGTGCTGCATGCGGTAAGATCGTATTTACAGCAGAAGATGCTGAGAACTGGAATGCAAGAGGCGAGAAGGTTGTCCTTGTACGTCTTGAGACATCACCGGAAGACATTACTGGTATGAAGGCTTCCCAGGGTATCCTGACAGTCCGCGGTGGTATGACATCACATGCAGCTGTAGTTGCACGTGGTATGGGTACATGCTGTGTATCTGGATGCGGTGACATCGCTATGGACGAGGAGAACAAGAAGTTTACACTGGCAGGAAAAGAGTACCATGAGGGAGATTTCATCTCTATCGACGGTACAACAGGAAATATTTATGATGGTCAGATTCCGACAGTTGATGCGCAGATTGCTGGCGAGTTCGGCAGAGTTATGGCATGGGCTGACAAGTATAGAACATTAAAGGTTAGAACAAACGCAGATACACCGGCAGATGCAAAGAAGGCGAGAGAGCTCGGCGCAGAGGGTATCGGTCTTTGCCGTACAGAGCATATGTTCTTTGAGGAGGACAGAATCGCAGCATTCCGCGAGATGATCTGTGCTGACACTGTTGAGGAGAGAGAAGCAGCGCTTGAGAAGATTCTTCCTTATCAGCAGAGTGACTTCAAGGCACTGTATGAGGCTCTTGAAGGAAATCCTGTTACAATCAGATTCCTCGATCCGCCTCTTCATGAGTTTGTTCCTACAGAGGAAGCTGACATTGAGAAACTTGCGAATGCACAGGGCAAGTCTGTAGAAGAAATCAAGAATATTATTGCTTCCCTTCATGAGTTCAACCCGATGATGGGGCATAGAGGATGCCGTCTTGCTGTAACGTATCCTGAGATTGCCAAGATGCAGACAAAGGCTGTTATCCGTGCGGCAATCGAGGTAAAGAAGGCTCATGCTGACTGGAATGTTAAGCCTGAGATTATGATTCCACTTGTGTGTGAAGTGAAAGAGCTTAAATTTGTAAAGAAAGTTGTTGTTGAGACAGCAGACGCCGAAATTGCAGCAGCAGGTATTCAGTTAGAATATGAAGTAGGTACCATGATTGAGATTCCGAGAGCTGCTCTTACAGCTGATGAAATTGCTTCCGAAGCTGACTTCTTCTGCTTCGGAACAAATGACCTGACACAGATGACATTTGGCTTCTCAAGAGATGATGCAGGCAAGTTCTTAAATGCTTATTACGACACAAAGATTTTTGAGAACGATCCGTTTGCAAAGCTTGATCAGACAGGTGTAGGCAAGCTGATGGAGCTTTCTTTGAAGCTGGGCAAACCTGTAAATCCGAAGCTTCACGTAGGCATCTGTGGAGAGCATGGCGGAGATCCTTCTTCTGTAGAGTTCTGCCATAAGATTGGACTGGATTATGTATCATGTTCACCATTCCGAGTGCCAATTGCCCGCCTTGCAGCAGCACAGGCAGCAATTGCCAGCAAATAGGAAATAAAGAAATAGCATTTACTGAGATGGAGAGACGTTTGTCTCTCCATTTTGGATAGTGCGAAAAAGGCACTTCACCATCCTGATTTATATGATTTTTCAAGCACGCTTTAAAGCAGGCAGATGGTGAATTTTGCTATTGCATTTTTTAGATACGACATAGGGGCGTGTCTTTTTTTAGTTGGAAAGGCACTTAAAGAGAATCAGGTTCATACAATAGAATAAATGAGTCCCGGGGGCATTTCTTGAAGACCTTTGAGCAACCTTTATCCGCCAAGGAGGAGAATGAGTATCTGGAAATAATGAACGGCGAGGATTTGGAAGCAGCCCATATGGCAAGGCAGACCCTGATAGAGAGAAATCTGCGTCTGGTGGCGCATGTGTCCAAGAAATACATGGGGTGCGGGGAGGATATGGAAGATTTGATATCTATAGGCACCATCGGACTTATAAAAGCAGTAAATACCTTCAAGGCAGAGAAGGGCAGCAGGCTTGCCACATATGCTGCGAAATGTATTGATAATGAGCTTTTGATGATGTTTCGGGCAAGAAAAAAAGTCACGCGTGAAGTATCTTTGTATGAGCCGATAGGAACAGATAAGGAAGGAAACGAGATAAATCTGATTGATGTATGCGAACAGGAACAACGTGATGTGGTTGATGACATGGATATGGTGGAAAAGTTGAAATGTCTATCACGACTGATCGAAGAACAGCTTGATGACAGGGAACGGGAAATTATTAAAATGCGGTATGGAGTGACGGGAAAAAGCTTTACAGGAGAAGAAATGACACAGCGGGACATTGGATGTCTGCTTGGAATTTCCAGAAGCTACGTCTCGCGTATAGAAAAAAAAGCGTTGGGGAAACTGAAGGCTGGCCTGGAGCAGGAAAAACTGTGCTAATTTTTACATTTCGAGTGCTAATTTTTACATTTGCATTGTAACAGCATCCTATCTGTGCTATATATGACTTTGGACGTTACTGTATAAGTCCTTTAATTTGTAAACAGGAGTACGCACTTGCTGCGGACTCCGTATACGCGCCAAAATGCGTCCTTTGCATTTTGTGTGCATGATATTTCGAAACACCAACTTTTACTTGTGGTGATGTCAGTATATGGCAAAGGATTTTAGACAACAAAGGAGTAATATGTAATGTACAGCAGAGTAGTAACCGGTGCCATAAACGGCATTGAAAGTATGCTTGCAGCAGTCGAAGTGGATGCGTCAAAAGGTATGCCGGGCTTTGAGATGGTCGGACAATTAAATAATGAAGTGAGGGAGGCAAAAGAGCGTGTCAGGGTGGCGTTGAAGAACGCATCTATTGAAATACCACCCATGCGGATAACAGTCAGTATATCACCGGCAGAAATGAGAAAAGAAGGGGCATCCTATGATTTGCCGATAGCGATAGGTATTCTTGTCTCACTGGGACTGATACCGGAGGAGGGCATCACCAACACCCTTATTGTAGGGGAACTTGGGCTTGATGGAGCAGTCCGGACGGTAAAAGGGGTGCTGCCCATTGTGCAAAGGGCAAAGAAGGAAGGGGTGAAAAGGTGTATCGTACCGACAGCAAATGTGAGGGAAGGCGCGATAATAGACAATATTGAAATTATAGGTGTGTCTACACTTTTGGAAACCATAGAATATTTGAGAGAACATGAGGACTGCAAGCCACGGTTGATAGCGCCGGCGCAGCAGACTTTGATGAATAACAACAATGAACCGGATAAGGATTTAGACTTTGCGGAAATAAATGGTCAGGAGGCTGTAAAGCGTGCAGTGGAGGTAGCGGCGGCAGGATTTCACCATATACTGATGATAGGGCCGCCCGGTTCCGGCAAGACTATGATAGCAAAGCGGATACCGACGATACTTCCTGATTTATCCATGGAGGAAAGTCTGGAGGTTTCTACGATATACAGTGTAGCAGGACAACTTGATGACAGGAAGGCGTTGATAACGAAAAGACCGTTTCTTGATCCGCATCATACCATTTCTGTGCAGGCGCTTGCCGGCGGAGGGCGCATACCAAAGCCCGGAGCCGTATCGCTGGCTCACAGAGGTGTACTTTTTATGGACGAGCTTCCAGAGTTCCGGCGCGGCACGATTGAGATATTAAGGCAGCCTCTTGAGGATAAGCGCATCCATATAGCAAGAACTTATGGAAGCTTTGTATACCCTGCGGATTTTATGCTTGTGGCCGCGATGAATCCATGTCCCTGTGGTCATTTTCCGGACAGAAACAGATGTACTTGTTCCGAGACGGAAGTAAGAAAATATCTTTCACGTATATCAGGTCCTATACTGGACAGGATTGATGTCATTACAGAGGCTCCAAGAGTGGATATCAGGCAGTTGTCCTCCGCGATGCACAACGAAAGCAGTGCAGACATCAAGGTGCGCGTGATGGGGGCAAGAGAACGTCAGAAAAGTCGATATCGAGGAACAAGATATCATTTTAATGCGGAACTTGGCTCGGGTGACATCAGACGATACTGTCCGCTTGGGACAGAGGAACAGGCTATGATGGAGGAAATATTTACCATTATGAATCTGTCGGCGAGAGCGTATCATAAGGTAATAAAAGTCGCGCGGACAATTGCCGATCTGGACGGTAAGGATGATATCAGTATTGCGCACCTGAGTGAAGCGGTATGCTACAGAATGAGTGACAGGGATTATTGGAATTAATACAGATTCGAATCGTAGAAAACACAGGATGACATTGTATGGATGAAAATAGGAATAATTTATATCAGACAGAAGTAGAATGGAAGGAAAAAGAGGAATGTAAAATATATGCGTGCTGGCTGGACACTATATACTGGCTTGCAGGAGGGGCGAAATATAGACTGCTTGAAGCGGCAGGAACGGCAAGAGATGTCTATTTGATGTCAGAGCGGCATATAGCATCTGTTGTAGGGGAGAAGGCATGTGAACGCCTTATGCAGCACAAAAGACAGTATCATCCGCAGAAAGTGTGGAATTATGTGAAAGGAAACGGTATAAGCTATACGTATTGTCGGGAAGCAGATTTTCCACAAAAACTTGCGGATATTCCAGACCCGCCATTTGGCATCTTTTATAAAGGAAAGCTGCCTGAGGAAAATGTTCCTGCAGTTGCAGTCATAGGCTCTAGAAAATGCAGCGAATACGGCAAATATATGGCAGAAATGTTTGCAGCGGGATTTGCAGCAGCTGGCGTTGATGTCATAAGCGGTATGGCGCATGGCATCGACGGGATAAGCCAGCGTGTGGCACTGAAGGCAGGCGGCAGTTCCTTTGCGGTTCTTGGCTGCGGTGTGGATGTTGTCTATCCAAAGGCAAATGAACCGCTCTATAGGCAGCTTCAGAAGAAAGGCGGCGTTTTGTCGGAATATCCGCCTCGGATGGAGCCGCGGCCTGCTCTTTTTCCGCCAAGGAACAGGATTATCAGTGCGTTTGCCGATGTGGTGGTCGTAGTGGAAGCGCGCGAAAAAAGCGGCACACTGATTACGGTTGATATGGCGCTAGAGCAGGGAAAGGAAGTGTATGCGCTGCCGGGAAGGTGCACAGACGTGCTGAGTATGGGATGCAACAGGCTGTTGAGACAGGGAGCCCTGATAGCGGTTTCGCCTGACGACATTATCAGTGATATGCATTGGGAACATCAGACAGACCGGAGTGGGAGTGCAGACAACGGATTGATGGACAAGAAAATTTCGGAGACAGCAAAAGAAATCTATGTTGTTCTTGACAGCATTCCTGTAACACAGGAGGAAATTGTTGCCAGACTCCGCAAAAACAGGTGTACCTTGACAGTGCCGCAGATATGCCAGGGACTTGTAGAGCTCGAGATCAAGGGAGTTGCTGCCAGCCAAAACAGGCTGTATAAGTTGCTGCCAGCCAAAACAAATTAAAAATATTTGACATATTTTGAAAATATTACTTGCCACGATTTAAAAATTGGGTTATAGTGGTGAACGTAAGTCAAAGGTCACAGCTGCCACTTCCTATTGAGGAATGTGGATTGGAATAAAATGTAAAGATGAGGTAACAGTATGGCAAAGTATTTAGTAATTGTGGAGTCGCCCGCAAAGGTAAAGACAATCAAGAAATTTCTGGGTGCGAATTATGAAGTATTGGCAAGTAACGGTCATGTTCGCGATATGCCGAAAAGCCAGCTGGGATTTGATGCGGAAAATAATTACGAACCCAAATATATTACCATTCGCGGCAAGGGAGATATTCTGGCAAAACTCAGAAAGGAAGTAAAAAAAGCGGAAAAGATTTATCTGGCGACCGACCCTGACCGTGAAGGGGAGGCTATCTCATGGCATTTGTATATCGCCCTAAAACTAGAGGAGAAAAAAGTATATCGCATCACATTCAACGAAATTACAAAAAATGCGGTAAAGGAATCCCTGAAAAATCCGAGGGAAATTGATATGAGCCTGGTGGATGCACAGCAGGCAAGGCGCATGCTCGACAGAATGGTAGGATATCGTATTTCCCCGCTTCTCTGGGCAAAAATCAAGAGGGGACTGAGTGCGGGAAGAGTCCAGTCAGTGGCACTGCGCATTATCTGTGACAGAGAGGATGAAATCAATGCATTTATCCCAGAGGAATACTGGACCCTGGATGCGGCGTTGAAAATCAAGGGAGAGAAGAAGCCCCTGGTGGCGAAGTACCATGGCATGGGTGACAAAAAAGCGGAAATTCATTCCAGGGAGGACATGGATAAGATAATAAAGGAACTTGAGCAGGCAGCGTTTGCAGTGGCCGAAATCAAGAAAGGCGAACGCATTAAAAAATCACCACTGCCATTTACGACATCTACACTGCAGCAGGAAGCAAGCAAAGCGCTAAATTTTTCGACACAAAAGACAATGCGTCTGGCACAGCAGCTTTATGAGGGCGTAGAACTCAAAGGACAGGGAACGGTCGGCATCATAACTTATCTGCGAACGGATTCTACCAGAGTGTCCGATGAGGCGGTGGCTGCATCGAAAGAATATATTACAAAAAATTATGGAGCAGAATATGCGGCGGATGTCGCAGCTGAAAAGAAAAAAGAACAGAAGATTCAGGATGCGCACGAAGCGATTCGACCGACAGATATTAGCAACACTCCCGCAGATTTAAAGGAGTCGCTGAGCAGAGATCAGTTCCGGCTGTACCAGCTTATCTGGAAGCGTTTTACGGCAAGCCGCATGACGCCGGCAAAGTATGAAACAACATCAGTGAAAATTGATGCAAAGGGACATCGGTTTACTGTATCAGCGTCCAAGCTGGACTTTGATGGGTTTATGAGTGTTTACAAGGAAGCGGATGATGAGAAGACAGAGTCAAATACACTTTTGAAGGAGATTACAAAGGACACGGAGCTCACCCTGGAATCCTTTGACCCGAAACAGCATTTTACACAGCCGCCGGCTCATTATACGGAAGCGTCGCTTGTGAGGGCGCTTGAGGAGCTGGGAATAGGGCGTCCTAGTACCTATGCACCAACGATTACAACGATTATGGCGAGGCGCTATGTGGTCAAAGAAGATAAGAACCTTTATGTGTCTGAGCTCGGCGAAGTTGTAAATAGCATGATGAAAGATGCCTTCCCGACAATTGTGGATGTGAATTTTACTGCAAATTTAGAGGCGCTGCTGGATAAGGTAGAGGATGGCGCTGTCAGCTGGAAAACGGTAGTGGCAAATTTCTATCCCGATCTTGATGAGGCGGTGAAGAAAGCGGAAAATGAGCTTGACGAGGTGGAGATAGCGGACGAGGTGTCAGATGAACTATGTGACGTTTGCGGCAGGAATATGGTTATCAAGTATGGTCCCCATGGAAAGTTTCTTGCATGTCCTGGGTTTCCGGAGTGCAGAAGTACCAAGCCCTATTTTGAAAAGATTGGCGTTACCTGTCCGAAATGTGGCAAGGAGGTCGTGATCAGAAAGACGAAAAAGGGAAGAAAATATTACGGATGCGAGGCAATACCAGAGTGCGATTTTATGGTATGGCAGAAGCCGTCTAAGGAGAAATGTGACCGGTGCGGCGGCATTATGCTTGTGAAGGGCAGCAAACTTGTTTGTGCTGATGAGCAGTGTGGATTTGTGAAAAAGATAGAAGAGAGTCAGAAGGCAGCACAGTAAAAATATCGGCATAATGATAGTTATGCCGATATTTTTGTAAATTTTTGAAAAAAATATATTATCTTTCATTTATTAAAATATTATTAAATTGTAAAGGTTCTTTTATTTATTGACCGCAACTATTGAAAAATAAGCTGTTCTGTGTTAAAATTTTCCTTATAAATGGATTTTAGTGTAGCAATTCAGGTCGGGGCTTTGCGCTTGCGGTAAGGTCCGTTTGAAAGCGTAAGAAAATTGCAAAAAGAACTTGGAGGTTGGCTATGGGTAGTGTTCAATTATTAGACAAAACGAGAAAAATAGGAAAACTTTTACACAATAATAACTCCAGTAAGGTGGTTTTTAATGATATCTGCAAAGTAATTCGGGACATTGTCAATTCAAATGTTTTGGTAATCAGCAAAAAGGGAAAAGTTCTGGGCGTCGGAAATTGTGAAGGAGTGGACGAACTGAAGGAGCTTGTCGAGGATAATGTGGGCGGTTTTATTGATCCGATGTTAAACGAAAGGCTTCTCAGCGTGCTGTCGACAAAAGAGAACGTAAACCTTGCAACGCTTGGATTTGAGAGCGAGGATATCCGTAAATACCAGGCGGTTATTACACCGATTGAGATTGCCGGGGAACGTTTGGGAACATTATTTATATATAAGTGCAATGAACAGTACGATATTGACGATATTATTCTGTGCGAGTATGGTGTGACAGTGGTAGGTCTTGAGATGCTCCGCGCTGTGAGCGAGGAGAATGCGGAGGAGAGCCGCAAGGTGGCAGTTGTCAAGTCTGCGATATCCACGCTTTCCTTTTCAGAGATGGAGGCAATTACACACATTTTCGATGAACTGAACGGGACGGAGGGCATACTTGTCGCCAGTAAGATAGCAGATCGTGTTGGTATTACGAGAAGTGTTATTGTCAATGCGCTCCGCAAATTTGAGAGTGCAGGTGTTATTGAGTCACGTTCGTCAGGTATGAAAGGAACTTATATCAAGGTTTTGAATGACGTTGTGTTTGAGGAAGTGGAAGCACTGAAACGACAGTTAAATAAGTAAGAACATATACGTTCCGGCATTGGGAAAATGTAAATTGTCTGAATAATATAAAAAGAATAAAAAAACACAACAAAGAGCTTATCTCACTCATTTATTGAGAAAAGATAAGTTCTTTTTTTGTTTTGCGGGGTAAAAATAATAAATTTACATAATAAAAGCCGCCAAATTCACATAATATTACAAAATAATGAAAAAAATACTTGAAATATTCTGAAAATAATCTATAATAGAATAAGAAAGGTAATAAGTTATGTAAATTTATTCGAAAGAATAATGGTTTACATAGGGGTTACGTAAAGTGCAAAAGCACATGAATAAAAGGAGGAGTAGAAATGTTAAATAGTTCAGGTGTGTTTGATTACGTTAACGTTCTGGGAACTTCATTGGATGCAGCGGCAACAAGGAATGACATTATTAATAACAACATCGCTAATATAAACACTCCAAATTACAAGAGAAAAGATATCCGCTTTGAGACAGAGCTCAAGCATGCGTTTGCAAGGTCGAGTGAAGATACAGTGGATGCAAGAGTAAAGAATCTTGATTTGGAAGCGCTCACCCCAGAGATTTACACAGATTATGCGGAGCTTTCTTTCCGGTATGACGGAAACAATGTGGATATCAACAATGAGCAGGCAATACTTGCGAAGAATAGTATCAAGTACAATGGAATGATGGATTTGCTCAATAGGAATTTCACACAGTTAAAATCAGTAATGAAATAGGGGGGATGCTAAATGGGAATATTTGATTCATTTGACATTAGTGCATCGGGAATGTCGGCCGAGAGATACCGAATGGATATCATTTCGCAGAATATGGCAAATGCACATTCAACAAGAACTGAGGACGGTACGCCGTACGTCAGAAAGGTTGTCACATTTCAGGAAAAGACAGATACCAAGAACAGAAAATTCTCACATATGCTTGATACCGCATTCAGTAATCTGAGCGGCAGACCGCTTGGATGTACCAATTCGGCAGAACTGTCAAGCCCTGGAACAGGAGTCAAGGTGAGGGGCGTGTATGAGGATACATGGACAGAGGAAGTCATGACATATGACCCAGAGCATCCTGATGCGGATGAGAATGGGTATGTTCACTATCCGAATGTGAATGTGATAACAGAAATGACGAACATGATTGATGCAAGCCGCGGCTATGAGGCAAATCAGGCAGCGTTTGAAGCGACAAAGGCGATGGCGAGCAAAGGGTTAGAGATGAATTTTTAAATGAAAATAAACGGGGATTGAAGGAGTATAGGGGGGAATCACAATGACAGTAACAGCAGCAAATGATATTAATAGTTTTTATAAAATTGGTTCGGATGCAGTCAGAAACAGCTTGTATGGCACGAACACTGACAGCAGTGAGCAGCCGACAAATCTTTTTGGATCAATTTTTGATGCGGCAGTAAGCAACATCAATGACACGAATAATGCATTGTCAAATCAGGAGAATGAAATATTGAAGTGGGCAATGGGTATCTCGGAGAATACGCATGACCTGACAATAGCAGTTGGAAAAGCACAGACAGCGCTTGACTATACGATTGCACTTAGGGATAAGCTTTTGGAATCATACAAGGAGATTATGCAGATACAGATTTAATGGGTGGCGGAAGCTGACAGTCATTCAAAAAGGGTAAAGGATTACAAGGGATTTTTGGGAGAAGGAGACACTTGAAATGGTTGACAAGGTATTGGATTTTGGGAAAAAGCTATTTGAACGAATCAAGGAATGGTGGAATAAGTTCCAGCCAAAACAGAAAACGCTGATTATCGGAATCGGTGTTGTGATTTTGCTTGCCATAGCAATACTGGTGGCAGTGCTTACGAAAAAGCAGTACATAAAGGATTTCGTAAATTGTGAGTCTACCAAGGAAGCAGCTGCTGTGAAGGAATTGCTTGACGCACAGAATATTGATTACGAAATATCATCGGATGGTTTGCACTTTGACATTCTGAGGGAGCAGCAGTCTGATGCAAACCTTTTACTTGGAGCAAACAATATACCGACAGCGGCGTATACGATTGATGATGTGCTGAAAGGAAGTTTTTCTACAACAGAGGCAGACAAGCAGAAGCGATACAAGCTTTTTATGGAAGAACAGATTGAGGAAGATGTTGAAAACATGAAAGCAGTAAAGACGGCTTCCTGCCAGCTTACGATTCCTGAGGACAATGGTACATTAATCGCACAGAACCTTGAGACTTATGCAAGTGTTCTTCTGGAACTCAATGACAATGCACAGTTTACAGAAGAAAATGCAGCAGCCATTGCAAGAATGGTGGCAACAGGACTTGGAAATGATAGTACAGACAATGTGACAATTACAGATGTCAACGGAAAAATTTGGTTCCCGGTAGAGGAAACCTACTCTTCAATAGAAAAAGCTGACAATATGATGATGCTCAAGCAGGAAGCGGAAAGCCTGATTAAGAATGAAGTAAGACAGGTTCTTTTCGGCACAAATGAGTTTAATCAGATTGAGGTTGGAGCAAATGTTGCGATGGATTTCTCACAGAGAGAGATCACAGAGCACAATTACTCAACACCAGATGATGCGCATGATCAGGGACTGCTTGCTCATGAGGAAGTATATCAGTCAACTGCGAATGATGGTTTGAACGGTGTACCTGGAACAGACTCCAATTCGGAGATAGATTACATGATTGATGAATCAACAGGAACGCAAACCAGTTCATATGAAAGAAAGAGTGATTATCTTCCAAATGAGAAAATCACCAAGACAACAGCAGCTACAGGAACAATTGTATACAATGATAGTTCTATATCTGTAGCGGCAGTGAGATATCGTGTGGTAAGAGAGGAAGACGTAAAGCTTCAGGGATTACTGGATGGCATTTCATGGGAAGAATATAAGCTTGCCAATAATGAGCGGGTTAAGCTTGAGATAGATGAAGACTTAGTGGGTATGGTGGCAAATGCGACGGGCATACCGACCAGAAATGTAAGCCTTGTGGCTTACGAAGAGGTTCAGTTTATTGATACGATTCGGTCTTCTGTAGAAATCAAAGATATTATTCAGATTGTGTTAATTGTTATTATCCTTACACTTTTGGCCTTTGTGGTAATCATGAGTCTGAGAACCAAGAGAGAGGTCGAGGAGGAAGAAGAACTTGCAGTGGAAGACTTGCTGCAGTCCAATATTGATGAGCTTGAGAGCATTGAGACAGAGCAGAAGTCTGAAGCCAGAAAATTGATAGAGAGCTTTGTGGAGGAAAATCCGGAAGCGGTGGCTACGCTTTTAAGAAATTGGCTTGATGAGGATTGGGGGTAACTTGTAATGGCTAGTGAAGAGTTAAAGGGGATACAGAAGGCGGCAATCCTGCTGATTGCATTAGGACCTGAGAAATCTTCCCTGATATTCAAACATTTAAAGGAAGAAGAAATTGAAGACCTGACACTTGAGATTGCGAATACCAAAAGCGTTACGCCACAGGTAAAAGAGAAAGTAATCAATGAATTTTATGAAGTGTGTCTGGCACAGCAGTATATTGCGGAGGGCGGTATCGGTTATGCCAAGGAACTTCTGGAAAAGGCGCTTGGTGCAGACAAGGCAATGGATGTTATCGGAAAACTGACAGCATCATTGCAGGTAAAACCATTTGAATTCGTCAAGAAAACGGATGCTTCACAGCTGTTGAACTTTATACAGGATGAGCATCCACAGACAATTGCGCTGATACTTTCTTATCTTTCAGCGGGGCAGGCAGCTACTATTCTCGGGGCATTGATACCTGAGAAACAGGCTGAGGTGGCGAGACGTATCGCGACAATGGACAGAACAAGCCCGGATGTTATCAAGGAAGTAGAGCGTGTGCTTGAGTCAAAGCTCTCATCACTGGTAAATCAGGACTATACAATTATTGGCGGTGTGGATGCAGTTGTAGAGATATTGAATACAGTAGACAGAGGAACAGAGAAACACATCATGGAGACACTCGAAGTGGAAGAACCAGAACTTGCAGACGAGATCAGAAAGAAGATGTTCGTATTCGAGGATATCCTGCTTCTCGACGATCGTGCTATTCAGCGTGTACTCAGGGATGTTGATAACAATGACCTTGCTATCGCATGTAAAGGTTCTACAGAGGAAGTGCAGAACGCAATCTTCAGTAATATGTCAAAGCGTCTTGCTGAGATGATAAAGGAAGACATGGAATTCATGGGACCTGTCAGAATGAAGGATGTTGAGGAAGCACAGCAGAAGATTGTTAATATTATCAGAAAACTTGAAGATTCTGCTGAGATCGTTATTTCTAGAGGCGGAGGTGACGAGTTAGTTGTCTAATGGTGGCATATTAAAATCAGGCTGGGTTGTAGTGAACCCAGCCAATACAAGAATTATAGATTCCAATGCCCGCGCAGAGGCAAAACTCAAGGAACTTGCGATAGAGCTTGCGCGGCAGTGCGGTGAGGAGCCGGACTTTGCGGAAGGGTTTACGCAGGGAATCAGTGCAGTGGAAGTGTCGGAACTGATACATGACGATGGAGAAAATGTCATCAGGTCTGAGCAGGATTTTGATGACGGAATGCAGGGAACGGATAATGCGGCATCAGAGCAGCATGAGGCGATGAGGGAGGAGCTGATTGCTGACGCGCAGGCTGAGATTGAAGCTATGCGGCAGGAGGCGCTCGCAGAGATAGAGCAGGCGAAACTTCAGGCAATAGAAGAAGGCAGAAACCAAGGATATCAGGAAGGGTTTGAACAGGGGCAGAATGAAGGCTTTGCCCAGGGGCATCAGGATGGACTTGACAGTGTGGCAGAAGAACGGGAACATGCCTTGGCGGATTTGGAGATGAAAAGTGTGCAGCTTGAGGAGGAATACCAGCAGAAATTTAAGGAAGTGGAACCCTTGTTTATTGATACACTTACTGGAATTTATGAGCATATTTTTCATGTCAGTCTCAAAAATTCAAGGGAGCTTATCGTGTATCTCATACAGAATACCATGAGGAACATTGAGAGCGGAAGTACCTATCTGATACATGTGTCAAAGGAGGATTATCCCTTTGCAAGCATGCAGAAAAAAGAGCTCATCAAGGGGACGAATATTGCGATTGAGAATGTGGAGCTTCTTGAGGATGTTACTCTAAACAAAAATGAGTGTATGATAGAAACCGGAAACGGTGTGTTTGACTGCAGCCTGGGTACACAGCTCGAGGCGCTGAATGAGGAGCTGAGACTTCTGTCATATGAAGGATAGAATGAAAAATCAGATATTTTTCAATCGGCAAATTTGTGCAGGCACACAAATTCACGGATTGTTGGCAGCATGGGGGATTAAGCATGGAAATGGGGATTTCCTTTGGAAAATATCAGACAGTACTGAATAAAAGTTTTTTTAAAAAGCTTGGAAAAGTGGAAAATGTGGTTGGTCTTACCATTGAATCATCAGGACCGGATGCAAAGCTGGGTGATATGTGTAAAATATATACTGACTCAGAAAAACAGCATGGGATTTTGGCAGAGGTGGTTGGATTTAAGGATAAAAAGACGCTGCTGATGCCCTACGAAGATACAGAGGGTATCGGATTGGGATGTATTGTTGAGAATATGAATTATCCGCTCAGTGTATCAGTGGGTGATAGTCTTCTGGGAAAGACGCTTGACGGATTGGGCAGGTGTATTGATGGCTATGTGCCGGAACCGACAACCGTGAAACGATATCCGCTGGAGGCGACACCACCTGATCCGATGAGCAGAACGATAATCAGTGAGGTTCTATCGCTCGGGGTAAAAGCGGTTGACGGGCTGATAACGGTAGGAAAAGGACAGCGTATCGGAATCTTTGCGGGATCCGGTGTAGGAAAATCGACTCTTATGGGTATGTTTGCGAGAAATACAAGAGCTGACATCAATGTAATAGCACTGATAGGTGAGCGTGGCCGTGAGGTCAGGGAGTTTATAGAGCGCGATTTAGGTGAGGAGGGAATGCGCCGTTCCATTGTGGTTGTGGCAACCTCCGACAGACCGGCTCTTGAGCGAAATAAGGCAGCAAAGACAGCTACAGCTATAGCGGAATATTTCCGGGATCAGGGAAAAGATGTCCTGCTGATGATGGATTCGCTGACACGTTTTTCGATGGCGCAGAGGGAAATTGGCCTGGCAACAGGAGAGCCGCCTGTGACGAGGGGATATCCGCCTAGTGTATATTCGGAGATGCCTAAGCTTCTTGAACGTGCAGGTTGTGCAGAAAGCGGTTCTATTACAGGCTTATATACCGTTCTTGTAGAAGGTGAAGATTTCAACGAACCGATTACGGATACAGCCAGAAGTATTCTTGACGGACATATTATGCTGACAAGAAAGCTTGCAAACAGAAATCATTATCCGGCGATTGATGTGCTGCAGAGTATATCGAGATGTATGTCGATGATTGCTTCGAGTGAGCATAAAGCAGCAGCAGGTAAATTAAAAAATATTATGGCTACATACAATGAGGCTGAGGATTTGATTAACATCGGCGCCTACAAGCGAGGAAGTAATCCGAATATTGACAGGGCGATTAGCAAGATTGACGAGGTGAATGAATACTTGCTTCAGGCGACAGATGAGAAAATTAGCTTTGAGGAGACAGTAGAACAATTAGAACAGATGTTTTCTGACAATTAAAAGGGTGGTTGTTAATGGCAGTTTTCCGTTATAAGATGCAGGGAATTCTTGATATCAAGGAAAAACTAGAAGACAGGGCGAAGCAGGAGTTTGCGGAAGCAAATATGCGGCTTGACGCAGAGAAGAAAAAGCTTGATGAGCTGCATGCCAGAAAGCTTTACTACATGCAGGAGGGCGTGAAGCTTCGCACAGAACTGATTGATGTGAGGAAAATCCGGGAGAATAAAATGGCAGTTCTCAAGATGGATGAATACATAGCAGATCAGATGAAAGAGGTTGCCCGCGCAGCCAAGGCAGTCGAGAAGGCAAGGGCGGCATTACAGGAGCTTATGCAGGAGCGCAAGGCGCATGAAAAGCTCAAGGAGAACGCATTTGAGGAATTTATGAAGGATGAGCTGGCAGCGGAGAGCAAGGAAATTGACCAGCTTACGTCATATACATATGGACAGAAATTGATGGAGGAGCATGAGATAAGAAGCTCTTAACCTATAAATCTATGGAAAGGCATGGTTAGCGATTATGGCACGTAAGGACGAAAATTTAAGCCCCGACGCACCGGAGATGCAGCTGAAACAGCTAAGGGAAAGTCAGAAGGCGTTTAAAAAGGAGCAGAAGAATCAGAAAAAGGAAGCTAGGAAACGCGCAAAAGAGCTGGAAAATCAGGAGAGGGAATTAGATGAGCAGATAGACGGTACAAATGCTTCTGTAGTGGTTGTCACGATATTTATTATTGTGATATGGCTTGGCATACTATGTCTGCTTGTGAAAATGGATGTCGGAGGGTTCGGATCCAATGTATTGACGCCAATGCTGAAAGATATACCTGTGATAAACAAGATTCTTCCGACAGAGTCAACGATAGAGTCGACAAAGGAGAACGCTTACGGTGGTTACAATAGTATTAAGGATGCCGTGGAATATATAACAGAGCTTGAAAAGAAACTTGAGCAGGCACAGAATACGAACACTGCATATGCAGAACAAATAGATGCTCTTAAAGCTGAAGTGCAGCGCTTGCAGACATTTGAGAAAAATCAGGTAGCATTCCAGCAAATCAAGGAACAGTTCTACGAGGAAGTTGTCTACGCTGAAAATGGACCTGGGGCAGCTGAATACCGGGCATATTATGAGGAGATGGATCCTACAACGGCAGAGGCGCTTTATAAACAGGTTATTCAGGAGGAGGCAGTCAACAACAAGATGAAGGATTATGTGGCAACATACAGCAACATGGACGCCGCAAAAGCAGCAAGCATTCTCGGAGCCATGACTGATAATCTGAATCTGGCAGCAGATATATTGTCAAATCTTCCAGCAGCCACAAGAGGTGCGATTATGGGAGAGATGGATCCGGCTGTAGCCGCAAGAATAACCAAGATAATGAATCCAGGGAACTAAAGTTTTCTGATAATTTATCCGATATATGTTATGTAATCAGAAAATGCAGCAGTGTAAATCATTTGGAAAAAAAGCAGAAGCTTTTTGCTAGTCGAGTACGCTACGCACTGTTTACAGTACGTGTGTACTCGGCTTAATTGTGTAACTTTCAAATTGACTGAATTTTTGTACAAATTTGGTTAATTTGTTAAGTTAAATAGATTTAAGTACTTTGATAATTAAAAGAAAGGAGGAATGAAGATGACGGGTACAACCCTAAACAGCACAGTCCTTGACAGAAATCCGGTTGTGAATGCAGTAGTGAATACGAAAAAAGTAACAGGGAAGACACAGGACTTTGGAGATGTACTTGGAAAGACAGCGCAAAAGCTTGAACAGTCAGGCAGCACAAAGGCATCCGTACAGCAGTCTGATAAGAAGGCTGTTACAGAGCCAAAGGATGCAGAGCCGGCGAGAGAAGACGCAGCAGCAGATTATGCAGAGACAATGGCAGAGGAAGAAACAACGCAAGTCAGAGATGTGACCCAGACAGAAAAATCTACGACAGAAATTTCCGAAGCAGAGGAACCAGTTGATGAAATGACCATTGACGAGATTGCGAATGCGTTGGAGCAAATTATTGAGCAGATAAAGCAAATCCTTGACATTACAGACGAGGAACTGCTCAGTGGAATGGAAGATCTGAATATGAAACCGCTTGACCTGATGAATTCCGATAATATGGCACAGCTGGTAACAGCAGTTTCCGGAGAGGATTCAGTCATCAGTCTTGTGGCGGACGAAGAACTCTATACAGCATTGCAGGACATCACAGAAATGGTGGATGCAAAGGTAAATGACCTACTTGAAAACACAGGTCTGACAAGCGAGGAGCTTGATGCAGTGCTTCAAAAGCTACAGGAACTTGAAAGTCAGAAACTGGAAGAGCAGATGGGAGATGCAGAAATAGTGCCGTCTGACAGTCAGGAAGATCCGGACATGGAACAGGCAGATGCGGGGCAGATTCCAAAGCAGCCGGTTGTTATTAAGGAAGATAATACGCAGTCAGCGAAAAAATACGATTCACTTCCGGAAAACCAGCAGGAGAATCCTATGGAGACATTGACAGACAATCGGACGCGGAACACTGGACGTGACACAAGGGACAATGACAACAAGGAATCAAAGAATTTTGGACAGAACAATGCATCGCAGAACCTACAGAACAATGTGAATGAAGCAGGCAGCACAGTAGCGGAGGGAGTTGAAAAGTTTACTTCCGAAAGTACAGAAAACATTTTGAGGCAGCTTGCAGACATGGTAAAGATTGTTAAAAACGAGAATCTTACCGAGATGGAATTGCAGCTTCATCCCGCAAGTCTGGGCACGGTGAATGTATCATTGACAACAAAGGGAGGAGTCGTGACAGCACAGTTTACGACACAGAACGAAGCAGTAAAAGCCGCGATAGAGGCACAGGCGTCACAGCTTCAGACAAACCTTGAGGAACAGGGTGTCAAGATTGAAGCTATTGAGGTGTCAGTGGCAAGTCACGAGATGGAGCGAAATCTTGACAAGGAAGGAAGCGGGCAGCAGCAGTCAGAGGAACAGCGGGCAGAGCGGATTCAAGGAACACGCAGACGGAGCATCAATCTTAGAGCGTTGGGAGAAGACGGAGAACTTGAGCAGGAAATGTCAGGTGCAGATGATGCGACAAGGATTGCCATGGAAATGATGGCAGCGAACGGAAATACGATGGATTTACTGGCATAATGAGAAAGACATTTATATTATGAAAAGAGAGGTGGAAATATGAGTATAATGGCACCGGTTGGTGAGGACGGAAAATTACAGACAAAGACTGCGTCAGGTGATTCCCTCACACAAAAAGGTAAAAATAAAAACACGGTGGACAGTGATATGTTTCTGACACTTCTGGTAGCCGAGATGCAGAATCAGGATCCCCTAGAGCCGACCAGCAATACCGAGTGGGTTTCACAGTATGCGACGTTCACACAGGTTCAGAAGATGAGCGAGATGGCAGAGTCTGTCGACATGCTGCGTGCGAACGAACTGATTGGCAAGGAAGTTATCATGAAGGTAACAAGTGAAAAGACAGGTGAGACAACTTACAAACAGGGCACTGTTGACTATGTCGTTATGGAGAATGGAAAACCATTACTTGTCATTGATGATAATAAGTATTCTATCAGTGATTTGGATACAGTTGTCAGTGAAGATTACTCTAAGGCGTATGAGAAGTACAGTACATTCAAGGCAATGATTGACGGACTTCCGGATATATCTTTTGCGGATAAATCATATCAGAATGTTATTCAGGGCGCGCTTGATTTTTATAACACTATGAATGATTATGAGAAGAATTACATGAAGACATATGGCTACGACCAGTTCGTGAAGTTTGGGGAGTGGAAGCTTGAGCTTGAAAAGCTGGGTGTCAAGTTCGAGGACACTGCGGCAAATGAGGATGATAAGGCTTCGCTTGATGATATACTGAAGAGTTTCAATACAAAGATGAATGCGATTATCGACAAACTGAACCTGCTGACAGAAAACAAGGGGTCAGAGTCTGATGACAGCAGCCAGAATAAAGATGATGAGAGCAGCAATACAGAAACTGCATAGCGGTATAAAAGGATGTCCAATCAAAAAGACTTTATAGCAGGGGGGAATGTAGAATGAATATTAATAACAGTCAGTTCCTTTCCATTGAACAGCTACAGGATCAGTATCTAAAACAGCAGAAGGTTAATTCGGGCAGTAAATCGCCTCAAGGCATGAGCTTTGAAGAGATTCTCCACAAGCAGCAGGTACGAAAGCAGCAGACTGCGGATAATGTAAAATTTTCAAAGCATGCGGCAAACAGGCTCAATGACAGAAACATTGAATTGACCGACAAACAACTGGAAAGGCTGAATGACGGTACGAAAAAGGCAGGCGAAAAAGGAATCAGGGATTCACTGGTACTGGTAGACCAGCTTGCATTTATCGTAAATACCAAGAGCAACACAGTAATCACAGCGATGGATCAGACAGAAGCAGACGAAAATATTTATACAAATATTGATGGCGCCGTAATTATCTAAATACAGGATGTGAGACAGAGCCGGACCTTTTAAGGAGGCTTGAATACCCCGGAATGACGGATGGGGAAAAGATAGAGACGGTAATATGATTTAGGAGGTCACTTAATTATGATGAGATCACTTTTCTCTGGTGTATCAGGTTTAAGGACACACCAGACAAGAATGGACGTTATTGGTAACAATATTGCAAACGTAAACACAACAGCATTCAAGGCAAAGCAGATGAACTTCTCCGATATGCTGTACCAGACGACACAGGCTGCCACAGGTGCAAATTCGGCAAACAATACAGGTGGTACCAACCCGAGACAGATTGGTCTTGGTGTAAAGGCAGCAGCGATTAATACAACCATTACACAGGAAGGTGCAAACCAGTCAACAGGAAATCCGTTTGACCTGAAGATTTCAGGCGAGGCGTTTTTCGTGGTAAGTGATGGTACAAGTACATATTATACAAGAGATGGTTCCTTTGATGTGGATGATGCCGGAAACCTCTGTATGGCAAGCACTGGCTATATTGTGCAGGGCTGGGGAGTTGATGCGAATGGGGATGTTCAAAAAGGAACACTGAGACCGATTAATACAAGGGCTGTGGATGTGTTTGAAGCAGATGCCACAACACGGGGCAGGATCAGTGGTATTCTTGATTCTAACAGTTCTGAATTTCAGAATGAAAACGGCAGGGTGGTAAATGTTCCAGTGTATGATAAGGCTGGATATACCTATAATGTACAGTTTGGCATTCTTCCCGCAACTTCTGAACAGACAACGGTAAGGTCGACACTCAACACGGAGAATGAATGGACACCTTCAAATACAATATATAAAGTTGATACATCAAAGCTTTCATTTAAATATCAGACAGCTGATGGTGAGAAAACACTGAAATCATCTGAGATGCCGCCTGAACTGCTTGAAAAGCTGGAGACAGAAGTCCGGAAAGTGGTTAATGGAGGTACGTCGTCTCTTGCAGGTATTACAACGACAGGTACACATACAATGGGTGCAGCAGGTGACTGGGCAACTGTTGATCTGGGTGCATTTATTGGCAGCGATGCAGATTTGGATGGTAAAGTTCTTACCAACAGTGAATTGAGAGGTATGACACTTACAGTCAACTTCTCCGGAGGAACAGGTTTTGTTAAGGCGCAGCCTACATCGTTCCCTGTGACAGATGCGATTGTGATTCCTGAAGAGGCTGTTGCTGCATTTTATACTGCTGGTGCAACAAATACAGATGGAACAATAACATATAATTATGGTGTGGCTGGTGGAACGACTGGAACGATAACATCTGTTAAACAAACATATACAGATGATAATGGTGATTCGGTAACGAAATATGAATTTAAGTATGGAGCAGCACCAGGAACTATAATCAATGCAGATAATGGAAGCGGAACCCAGGTAAGTGCAGGAAGCGCTTATGGTGAAGCGATTATGAAGCTGCTCAGTATGGGATCAAAGGGCGACAAGACAAATACGTTTATGACTGACACGCCACAGATTTCCTCACAAGTTATAAAAGGAGAGTTCAAAATCAGTCTGTTAGGAATTACCGATACCAACAAGGCAGAAGTAAACATAGATGCATTGAGGAATGGCGGTACAACGTCATGGACAATCAAGTATAATGAAGATGACGGACAGTTCAGCTATGTAGGTGCAGAGGGAGAGTCTTCCTTTACCTTGAACTTATCCTCTCTTGACACAAAATTTGAGAATCTGACTGTCGATATGTCAGAGACCTCAAATGTAGATAACGAGAAGAAGAACACCGTAGACGGTGTGAGAGTTGACGGACGTAAGGTCGGAAAACTGCTCGGTGTTTCTGTCGGAACAGACGGTATTATTACAGCAAGCTACAGCAATGGTATGGCAGCAACACTCGGCCAGATTTGCGTGGCGAAGTTTGCGAATGCCATGGGACTTGAGAACGCAGGAGATAACCTCTATCAGACAACAGCAAGCTCCGGTGACGCTTCTGTTGTGGATATCAAGGCAGAAGGTATCGGCTCCATCAACAGCGGTATCCTCGAGATGTCAAATGTAGATCTCTCACAGCAGTTTACAGACATGATTACAACCCAGAGAGGATTCCAGGCAAACAGCCGAATCATCACAACATCAGATACGCTGCTTGAGGAACTCGTAAACCTTAAGAGATAAATGACAGACTAATAATAAATCGGGCAGGGGAACCTGCCTGATTTTATTTTAGCAAACGTTACAATTCACACCAACGCCAGTTTTCATCAGCTTATAAGTTATTGAGGTGTGAATTGTAACAGCAAACAACGATTACCTTTTCTTTTTGCTGTGTTCGTCTTTTCATTAATTCTGATATGTGTTATACTGTCAATATGGATATGTTATTATTGTGAGGATATTACAGTAGAGGCAGGGGTGGATAATGAGACATCAAATGAGATGGAGATTGAAGATAACACTGAGATTGAAGATAACACCGAAAAAGGAGAAAAGTGTATGGATGAAAACATGAAATTAATTATGGCTGAATTTGCAAAAATCAATACAAGGTTGGATCAGCTCGATGCGAAGGTGACGGAGCTCGATGCGAAGGTGACAGAGCTCGATGCAAAGGTGACAGAGCTCGATGCGAGGGTGACAGGTATTGAGAAGATTATCAAGGAATCCGAACTTGACAAGGTTAATGCAAGACTTGGTATGATGGATTTGAAGCTTGATAAGCTGCAGGATAATTATGAAAGATTGGATGCGGATATGCGTGAGATATCAAGCGAAGTGGCAAATGGATTTTACAAGACGAAACATCAGATTAAAAAGCTGGAGGATCAGGGCGCTACAGTTGTCAAAATCCTTGAATACAGGGAACTGTTGCCGGTACGTTAGGGACAGTAACCGGACATATCAGGGCGGTAAAAGACCGCCCTGTATTTTTGAATGACTGAAAACACGCTCCAGGAGAGAATGGAATAGCTGCGAAAATGAAATAAGAGAGGTGGGGTAGGAGATGGCAAAATTACCGGTCAGTGTTTGTATGATTGCAAAAAATGAAGAAAAATATATAGAACAGTGTCTCAAACGGCTTTTGAAATACAATATGGAAATCATAGTGGCGGATACAGGCTCCACGGACAGGACAAAGGAGATAGCCGCAAAATATACAGATAAGCTTTTTGATTTTGAATGGTGTGATGACTTTAGCGCTGCGAGGAACTTTGCAGTGTCCAAGGCATCAAACAACTGGATTTTGATACTGGATTGTGATGAGTATGTGCAGGAGATTGATGCTGCAAAGCTGCGTGTCTGTATGCAGAAATATGCGAAAAATGTAGGTGTGGTGGAAATCAGAAATGTCTATCATATGGATGGAAAAGAAATCATACAGATAGATGAAGTACCCAGATTTTTCAATAAGAACTTTTACGAGTATCGTTTCCGGATTCATGAACAGATTATACCCAAAAAGGCAGTAAGCTATGATGCGGTTACGCTTGAGACTTTTCACCTGCCGGTGAAGGTAAAACATTATGGTTACGATATTCCAAGGGAAGAAATGCTGAAAAAGCAGCAGAGGAATCTGGAGCTGCTGTTGAATTCTATAGGTGAAAACAAGGAGATGGACGATTATATTTACTTCCAGATTGGGCAGTCTTACAATG
>JAIECJ010000092.1 GCA_029068555.1 Lachnospiraceae bacterium | reverse complement strand
CTGGTTCCAGATTTCCCGCAGTGCTCCTGCCGCTGTATCCCAGATAAATCTTTTTTCCATCTGTCGCATACTCCGGGCGGAGCACAACACCCGCATAAGACGCGATGCGCCGGATAAACGCCCAGTCCGTTTCATTGTACTGCATGAGAAAACACCCTGTCGGCACATCTTCATTTTCAAGCATGATCGAATAGCCTCCTGCCGGCGTCACACAGGAGGCTGCCACGTTCTCATAAGAAAAAGCTGCATCCTGAAAAGACCGCGTATGCTTTTCTATGTCCAGTAGAAAGCTTCCCGTTTGGATTTCAATTGTCATTTCAGATACCTGTGCTTCTTTTTTCATCTGCATTCCAGTCAGAATCCCATGAAAAAATACCTGTTCCTCACCACTCTCTGACACTGCCTTTACGCACACCCATGTCTCCTTTGCTGCAAGCGCCATATATTCCTGTTCCTGCGCCTGCCGGATTAATCCTGTGATGGCCATACTCCCATGCTGGTTTAACGCCTTTACACATTCCATCATGGTAAAACTAATGTATTCAAACGGTTCCACTAATATTTTTACTGCGCGCATTCTTTTTCTCCTCCTCCGTTAACGGGCTGATTGTCTCCCACATCATCAGCACGTATTCTTTCCACTTGGGATAATCTTTGTAGTAACAATTAAAACTTCCCTGCACCAGTTTCTCGTTGACAGATGCCGCAAGCAGCATATTGTAGACGTCCGTGTCCATGGCATGGCTGCGGAATGCAAACCAGCTGGCTGGTATCTTTTGCAGCGTCTCACATGCAAACATCTGGCAGTCCGGATTGGCACGGAGCACTGCCGCACGCATGCGCTGTGCCATCTGCGGCAGGTCATCACACGGCACTCCGTTTGGAAAAACGGAAAATCCCATATTCGCGCTCAAATCCAGCGTTGTAATTATCATTTGTGGTCTGAATTCCGACGGATACTTTACCATGGCAAACTGCTTTGGCATCTGCTTCATTGTCTCTGGCAGATATATTCGAAATTCATCAAGAACCTCCATATTTTGAAACTGGACAACAGCGCCGTCCATATAAACACCTGTTTCC
>JAIECJ010000091.1 GCA_029068555.1 Lachnospiraceae bacterium | reverse complement strand
TTGCACACAAAATGCTAAAAGGCAAGCATTTTGGCGCATGATTCCCACTACTTTGGTGTAGGTGTGAACAGTAACACTCTTTTGTGTCTTTTATGTTCAGGGCCATCACACTATTGACTTTTGACATTTCGTTTGCTATCATGAATGCATGTACTTGCATGAAGGAGGGGATAGATTTGGATGAGACAAGTCAGAAAATAATAGACGCAGCAATGACATTGGTTCGAGACAAGGGATATGTCGCAACAACCACGAAAGAGATTGCGAAGATAGCTGGTGTAAATGAGTGTACCCTGTTCCGCAAGTTTGAGAGTAAAAAGGATATTGTTTTACAAGGGGCAAATCAGGCAGGCTGGAGGGCGAATGTCACACCAGAGATTTTTGAGAATGTAAAGTGGGATTTGCAGGCAGACCTAGAAATGTTTATGAGGGCATATATTGACAGGATGACACCGGATTTTGTCAATCTGTCAATTGGCCTGAGGGCACCGCAGCTCTATGAGGAAACCAAACAGCTTATTATGAAGGTTCCACAGGCCTTTTTGATGACATTTACTGATTACCTGAATAAGATGTGTGCAATGGGAAAAATACTGGAGAAAGATTTTAAGACGCTGGCATTGACCGTATTTTCAGCAACATTCGGCTATACATTTCTGAATGCATCGTTTGGAAAAGAGCTTACAGATATAGAAAAAGATAAGTATATTAAAGAAAGTGTGCAGATGTTTGTAAAAGGAATCAATCAGTAAGATTTGGCACTGTCAGATGGTAATAAACGTCAGCATGTTCCGCAAGCTGCATTATTGTAGAGCAATAGGAAACGACAGGAGTCGTTTCCTATAAAAATAAATGTTATGCGTGCAAGTACACGCATTAGGAAATGGAGGAAGTTATGAAACAGATTACAGGTGCAGATTTATTTGTGAAAGCATTAAAAGAAGAAGCAGTTGACACATTATTCGCTTATCCGGGGGGACAGGCGATAGATCTGTTTAATGCACTGTATGGAGAAAGAGAAATAGATGTGATCCTGCCACGTCATGAGCAGGGCCTAATCCATGCGGCAGACGGTTATGCACGTTCTACGGGAAAAGTTGGTGTCTGTCTAGTGACAAGCGGACCAGGGGCTACGAATCTCGTCACGGGCATTGCTACCGCAAATTATGACAGCGTACCGTTAGTATGTTTTACGGGACAGGTGCCGACACACCTTATTGGGAATGATACCTTTCAGGAAGTGGACTTTGTGGGCATCACAAGAAGTATCTGTAAATATGCTGTAATGGTACGAAAGAGGGAAGACTTGGCAGAAACGATCAAAAAGGCATTTTATATTGCAAGGACAGGAAAACCGGGTGTAGTAGTTGTTGATCTGCCAAAGGATGTTCAGAGGGCTTACGGCAGCGATTTTTATCCACGGGAAATTATGGTGAGAGGTTATAAGCCGAAACTTTCCGTACATATGGGACAGTTAAATAAGGCGCTGGACATATTGAACCATGCGGTAAAGCCTGTTTTTCTGATAGGCGGCGGAGTGAATATTGCCCGTGCAAATAAAGAGATGACACAGCTTGCAGAGCTGACAGGCGTGCCTGTTATTACGACTATCATGGGAAAAGGGGCAATTCCTACAACGAACCGTTTATATGTTGGCAATATAGGTATTCATGGGAGCTATGCCGCCAATTCAGCGATCAGTAACTGTGATGTTCTTTTTTCAATAGGAACACGGTTCAATGACCGCATTACAGGGAAAATAGAAGAATTTGCGGTAAATGCAAAGATTATCCATATTGATGTGGATGCGGCATCTATTTCCCGGAATATTGATGTAGATATTCCTATTGTTGCTGATGCGAAAACGGCGATATGTGCTTTGCTTGAAAAGGCAAAGCCGCTCCATATCTCAGAGTGGACAGATGAAATCAACTGTTGGAAAAAGGAATATCCGATTGATATGGGGAAAGTCGGTTTGACGCCGCAGATGATTATTCAATCCATAAATGAGTTGTTCAAAGATGCTATTGTTGCTACGGATGTAGGTCAAAATCAATTATGGGCAACACAATTTCTTGATATTGATGGGAATAAGCAAATGCTGACATCGGGCGGCTTGGGAACAATGGGGTATGGTTTTCCTGCTGCAATCGGAGCGAAACTTGGCAATCCCCATAAAGATGTCATTGTCATATCTGGTGATGGCGGTATGCAGATGAATATTCAGGAAATGGCGACTGCGGTTGTTTATGAACTGCCAATTGTCATCTGTATACTGAATAACGGATATTTAGGGAATGTGCGGCAGTGGCAGGAAATGTTTTATGACAGGCGGTATTCGAGTACCTGTATGCGTTATCGGAGAAGCTGTGAAATAGGCTGTAACCAGCCTGATCATTGCTGTCCGGAATATACACCAGATTTTATTGCACTGGCAGAAAGTTATGGTGCAAAAGGAATCCGTGTCACAAAGGCAGAGGATATAAAATCAGCTTTGAACAGTGCGAAACAAAATACAAAAACACCTACGGTGATTGAATTTATCATAGACAGGGAAATCAATGTCATGCCGATTGTTCCGCC
>JAIECJ010000090.1 GCA_029068555.1 Lachnospiraceae bacterium | reverse complement strand
GTCTACAAGAAGATACATAGAATAGGTATTTTCAGTAATAGATTTTACATATGGTTTTTGAATAATGATGATTCAATTAGTATTCCATTAGATGTTATGGAAAACATATATAACAACGGAAAATCTATTAAAGAGTTATCAGCAGTAATTGATGATGCATATTTGTCAAGAATTCAAAGGTGAGGAAGGGATTGCGATGGGAAGAGGCAGACCAGCAGCAGGATTTAAGAAGGAATTGTCCATAAAGAAGATAAGTAAGAGATCTGTGATGCATGTATGGATATGGCAAAAACACATCTTAATTTTACAGAAAAACAGTTCAAGCAATTTGAAAAGGATTTTTATATTATTGCAGGCAAATATATATTTGGGGCAAAAAAGAAAGAGGAATAAATTTTAAAGGATCGCTTACATTTCTGTAATATGTACTTAAAGAGATAGTATTTACTTTAGATGGTAGATACTATTTTTTTGATTCTGTCTAAATTGATTGTAAAGAAAGGCAGATGATGGTATAATATCCAATAATATAAGATGATTTATTCGTTTTGATTGGATATATTGAATTAAGATTATGGAGGTATTCTTGTGTTAGCAGCAGTAAAAGGATATTATGATGGAAATCATATAGTAGTAAATGAAGAAGATCGTAAAAATCTTAGTATGGGCGATGAAGTGATTATTACTATTTTAGATAATTATGGAAAACCAAGTGCACAGGAAAGAGCAGAAAAGAGAATGCATTTGATTGAATCGGATGCCTTTGTTATTTCTAGCGGAAGAACAGTGGAAGAAATAGACCAGTATATAAGGGAGTTGAGGGACAATGACAGATTTTAAGAAGGTATTTTTAGACACGGCTCCAATTGTATATTATCTGGAGAATAACGAATCCTATTATCCTAAAATGAAGAAATTCTGGAAAGAATGCGGTAATTGTGATTATGTTACATCAGCTGTGACCGTCACGGAGTATTTGACATATCCTTACCAGCAAAATAATATAAGGCTGATAAATGCTTTCTATGGTTTTGTTGATGGCATGGATATAGAAGTCAGATGTATTGATATGGTAACAGCTGAGAAGGCAGCACAGATAAGAGCAGAATATAGAGGGTTTAAATCAATGGACGCATTGCAATTAGCGTCTGCGTGCCTGTCTGGATGTGACTTGTTTCTGACAAATGATAAACAGTTAAGGCAGTTTAAGGAATTGAAATGTATAACAGTAGAGGAATTGACATGATTGCAAAACCAGTTATCAGTCCTGATTTTACGATTGAGATATTCATAAAATACGGGAATATCATTATGAGCTTACAAAGGATATGACAGTAGCGAAAAGAAATAATTTTTATAATGAAGGTGGAAGAGCCTTTTTAGCAGAGATGGAAAAAAGAAAACGACAGAAAACACAGACAAAAAATTAAAAATACGGGAAGCACCAGAAGATGTATTGTTCATCAGATGGTGCTTTTTTCGTGTACAATTTTAGTGTTCTGGCAGCAGAGATTTTTTGTAGTCTCTATTGGTATGAGGTTGATTAAGTTCGGATTGATATTCGGCGTGAAGGGTAATTGAATAGTATTGAAGAAAGTGGGGTGGATACGCACGATGAAGCAATGGGCGGGAAAACCGCGCCGCCGTTACGGGAGGTGCGGTATAACCGTTCTTAATCCGGGAGGAAAGAGCAGCCATGCTACCTGTGAAGCCGTGAATAAAGTAAGTGATGGAGGGACGGGCTGTAGTCAGGAACAGAAACAAAATCATATTCAATAAACACGCATAGGTTCGAGTAGGACTAAGAAAGGCGAAAATCCAAACGAAAGTGGGGATAAGTAACCGACTATGGCAACAGGAAAGGCAAAGAAGAAAGGTAAGTTAAGGCATGCTGAGTATTATGACTTTCAGGCAATTCAGGATAAGCTGTATGCCGACAGCAACAAAGGCAAAGTTTTCAAACATCTGGTTGGAATCATTGTATTACCCGAAAATATACGGCTGGCATACCGTAACATCAAGAAAAACCACGGGAGCATGACGCCCAGCACAGACGGAAAAACAATCACAGAATTATCAACGCTCTCTGATGAACAGCTTATATGTGGCGTACAGCGCAAATTAGACTGGTATGTTCCACACTAACGGCCAGTCTCTTCCAGGTATAACGACATCAGTATAACCATCCCCTTCCGGTATGAAGACGGAATAACCGAGGATGGCTGGGATGCCTTCCTGCTTCCTTTCCATAAACATCTCCTTGAATTCCAAGGTAAAACGGATGGAAATAAAACTCGCTTAATTGATACAAAGGGCAAAAACAGAATATCGGGAAAACCGCAGAAATAAAGGCATTTGGCGATATTGGATACCGTCAGATGCCTTTTTCTTTTTATGGGTGTTGTACCATAAGCGGGAGAAGTGTTTGTGCATGAACCCTCCCCACAGAAATTTGAACCCTCTGTTTCTAAAAATTTGAACCCCCTAAAGGCAAAATCAAAAGGTATGGTTGTATTGCTTAAAAGGCATAAAAATGTTATAATACAATCTGTAAAGCATGG
>JAIECJ010000009.1 GCA_029068555.1 Lachnospiraceae bacterium | reverse complement strand
ATATCACGCAAAGTGGTGAATACGACGCGTACGCGTCGTTATGCAGCTGGCAGGAATGATTTTTCAAACACGCTCTACCATATTGATTTTGCCACACATATTTTCACAGATATATTTATATTATAACAAAACATGTCAAAACACAATCATTTCTGAAAACTTAACAAAAATCTTAAGAATTTCGTTGCCGTTTATCTGTTTACAAATGTGCAAAAAGCGCGTACTATTAAGTAAGGAGATATTGTTTTGTCATTTGTTGGTAAAGAGGTTCTGTTGTTATGGTTATGAGTTATTTTTTTATCTGTCTGAAAATTCTGTTATCACTTGTCACGTTATCAGTACTGTACCTGATTTCCATTAAGCCGCGCCTGCACGGGCGTCCCGATTACAAACCTTTTTTCGGTCACATGTATGCCCACCGCGGGCTTCACAATATGAATCCGACGCTGCAAAAGCTAAAAAACATTGGATGCAGTCTCGGACAGCAGACCGAAACTGGTGCAAATTCAGAAGGCCGTTTTCCTGAAAATTCCTACGCTGCCATCAAGCGCGCCGCAGATCTTGGATATGGCATCGAGTTCGACGTCCATCTGACTAAGGATGATATACCTGTCATATTCCATGACGACACCCTGAACCGCATCTGTGGTGTCAAGGGAAATCTAAAAGATTATACCTTTGAGGAGCTTCAGCAGTTCCGACTGCTCGGAACGGATGAACGCATCCCTGCCTTTGCTGATGTTCTGAAAATGGTCGACGGACGGGTTCCTCTCATCATCGAATACAAAGTTGAAAAAAACGCGGACAAGCTATGCCGCATCTGTGACAGCATCCTTGCCGATTACAAGGGGTTGTACTGCATTGAGTCCTTTCATCCGCTTGCTGTGCGCTGGTACAAGACACACAGACCCAATATTGTCCGGGGACAGCTGTCCGAGGATTTTACCCGCCAGAAAATGAATATTCCGTATTTCCTGCTGTCGCACCTGATTGGCAACTGTTACGCTTCACCTGACTTTGTCGCATATAACTGCAAACATAAAAACGAGCTTTCCAGAAATATCTGCCGCAAACTTTACAGAAGCCTGAGTGTCGCATGGACAGTCCGCTCCCAGGAGGAGCTTGAGAAGGTGAACGGAAGCTTTGATTTGTTTATTTTTGAAGATTTTGTTCCTTTACGTCAGAAGAAGCTGAGTGCTGAAAATTAATAATCATTTTGCCAAATTTACAGCCATGTTTTTGTGATACCACACAAAAATTTATAAAATTGTATTTATATCTTGTATTTATGGGAAAAATTGGGTATATTATAAACATACATTCCCACAAAATATCTGCCAGCCTATTCCCCTAAATGGCTGATGCCAGGTAACCCCAAGAAGGAATTAGGAGGATTCCCCATGAAAGATTTAAAAGAAATGGATTTCACGTCTCTGAAAAACAATTTTAATGAAATATGCGATGAGATAAACAACGGCACCGAAGCCGTATCGCTCACATTAAAGAGCGGGCGCAGCGTTTATATCATGCCGGAAGAAAGCTACAATAATATTTCCCGTTTTGTTATGGTTAACACCTCGGCAAATACATTAAAATCATAATAAACTTAAAACCGTGCGCCGTTGAACGCATATGTCAAAAAAGAGCATTCCACCTGGGATGCTCCTTTTTATTCTTTAGATATTCTTATATTTGGAAACGCTCTTGGCCCGAACTCCTGCCCGCTTATAACAGATAGAATACATCACCGCCGACAACAACAGCGCCAGCAGTACATCAAGCATGGAGTGCTGCTTAATCAATACTGTCGAACATATGATACTCGCGCCCAGCCCCAGCATCGCTGTCTTAATTATCCTGTGCCCCTCAAAACACCTGCTTCTGCAGACTGCTATCATAATGGCTACCGAGTTGTAAACGTGAATGCTCGGAAGAATGTTCGTCGGTGTATCTGCCTGATACAGATTTTTGATTAAATCAATAAATATATTATCTCTTGCAAAAGTAGTGGGCCGCAAATTGTGTCCGTTTGGAAATACAGCTGAAACTACAATAAAAATGGTCATGCCTGCCATCAAAAATGCTACAAGCTTCTCACTTTCCTCCTTGTCCCTGACACACAGATAAACAACTGTAAGCGCCACATACCCAAACCAGAGCAGATACGGCACGATAAAAACCTCGCAAAACGGAATATACGCGTCGATTCCAAAATTAATCTCATGTACTGCTACAGAACGCTTCTCAAGATAAAAAAAAGCTGCCAGATAAAATACTGCATACACTGCCATGATAACCAGCGACTTGTACTGCGTTATCACCCCGGCAGCAAACCTGTAAATGCTGTTTGCCCTCTCTTTCATAATATCTCCCTCCACATTAAATCAGATATTTCCTTTTTCTAAGTTCATCATTATAGAATAAGCATTTTCCAATGTCAACTTCTAATCGCAAATCTTCATAAAATCTTAAAGAATCTGTGACTGTTTATATTTTTAACCAATTTAACGCAAAAAATTTTGTTTATTTTTATATACGCTTTCCATAAATTGATATTTGATTATTTGTCTAATATCAAGTAAACTATGTAATTGAGGGTATTCATTTTTCTTGTATAATTAATGGAGGTTTCACCTGTTATGAAATTAGATATGCACTGCCACACAAAAGAAGGTTCTCTGGACGGAAAGATACCAATTTCCGAGTATATTCAGATTCTGAAATCCAAGGGCTTTCAAGGTATGCTTGTAACCGATCACGATTCCTACAATGGTTTCCGCGAATACCGTGATCATTTAAAAAATAAAATTGACGATTTTGTCGTTTTGAAAGGTATCGAATATGATACGATAGATGCCGGTCATATCCTCGTGATTCTGCCGGAAAATGTGAAGCTCCTTTTGATGGAATGCCGTGGTCTTCCCGTAAGAGTTTTGCAGGATGTCGTACATAGACACGGCGGGATTCTCGGTCCCGCACATCCTTGCGGCGAGCGCCACCTAAGCATTACGCGCACACGCGCTTACAAAAAAAATCCCGATATTATGAAAAATTTTGATTTTCTGGAGGCATTTAATTCCTGTGAGTCAAGAGAATCGAACATGGAAGCCCGGCAGCTTGCATTCCGTTACAATCTTCCGATGTTTGGCGGAAGCGACTCCCATCATCCTGACTGCGTCGGAACTGCCTACACTGAATTAAAGGACGAAATTACAAACGAGTCCGAACTTGTCAAATATATTATAGAAAAGAGAGAGACAAACTTTGGCGGTGAATATTATGAGGGTACGGTAAAAGGAAAACTTGGTATTTTTAATCATGTCCTTGTGGAGAGCTTCTGGGTCTACAACCGTTTTGCAAGTATGTACCGCCATCACAAGAGAAAGCTTGCTTTATCACTTTTGAATCAATAAATTGACTAATAAAAAGGAATACCCTTTGCGGCATTCCTTTTTTCCTGCTCATTTTACAACTCATGTTCTATCTTAAGCTTACTGGTATGCATAT
Source organism: Lachnospiraceae bacterium (assembly GCA_029068555.1). GTDB lineage: Bacteria > Bacillota > Clostridia > Lachnospirales > Lachnospiraceae > COE1. Next base: position 19,214 of record JAIECJ010000009.1, on the reverse strand, counting down.
CCATCAGCTTATATCGGTATGCATCATCCGTGATAACCCGCTCGAGGGTGTCCATATCGCCCTCCTCAAGCAGTGTCTTTAACAGCTCATTATAACGCTTTATGATATTGCGCTCCAAAAGCTCCATCTCGTTTAATTCTTCTTCCATATCCCATACCGCCTTTCTCTTATCAATCAGATTACCTTTTCCTCTTTGCCGGGAGTGAGAATCCGGAAACTGCCGCTCCCCGGATCAAACACCACCGTCCTCGGCCAATACTCACCTACATCAGCGGCAAGTACCGGTATGCTCAGCTCCCCAAGCTTCTGTTTTACTGCCTCAAGATTTCTCGAAGATATATCCCTGCTCTCAGGAACCTGTGTACTTCTTATCATATGAGCACCTCCTGCAATTTTCGCTACCAGATGCTCCCGTTTTGCCCCTTGCCTCACCAGTGTGTTAATCATCTCGTCAAGCCCTGTATCTGCATACTTTGCCCGGACAAAAGATTTCTCGTCACTGCCGCAATAATGGGGAAGCATAACGTGCAACAGCCCTCCTACGCCGACATGCGGATCCCTGACCGCAACACCGATACATGAACCTAAGTCCTTGGTCATTAGCTTTCTCTCTCCGCAGGAGGTTTTGTAGTCCCCCATATAAACAACAATCATGTTCTTCAATTCTTCTACTGTAAATGCTGCCATTTTGACCCCTCCGACTATTACAGGAAGTTATATCGTCGGACTTTGCAGCGGCATACACTGTTCTGTGCTGTAATCTGCCGCAAACTCCTGCTTCAGTGCCTCAAAGTCTATCACTGCCATGCTGATACATGCCAGATTCGTAAGACCGTACCGCTTCGGCGTCTCCTCCATCTTCTCTGCCCCACACGCCTCACAACGGTTTGTGTGAAAGCTCAAATGCCCGCACGCCTTACAAAAATACATATATCGTTTCACAATGTTTTTTTCTCTCATAATCATTACTGATTCCTTCCCTGTTATCTGTCCGCAAATTCCTATCTATTTTAACACAATCTGGCAATGGTTTCCAGTATTAATTTTTAATATGCATGTCTATATTTTTATCAATTACTGTTCACACCGTTTTCGCAGCAGGGTCTCTTGTTTGGTATCTGTACATTTTTCATGTGACTTGCAAAACCACATTTAGCATTAAGTGCTAAAGCACTGTCCGAACAGCAGCTTTGGTCATGCACTATAAAAGGCAGGCTCCACTTTACTGAGCCTGCCTTTCTTCACAATCTTCAAAAAATTTTGCCAAATTTAAAAGGCACTTTATCATTACTTTCATCTCTTCTTCATTCAGGTCTTTCACTATCGCCTTGATCATGTTTTTGTGAAAATCCCTGTGGTGATAGAACGCTTTTTTTCCCTTTTCCGTGAGCACTACCAAAACGACACGTTTGTCAGTTTTGCTTCGCTCCCGCATGATGTAGCCCTTGTCCTCCAGGCTGTTCATATTGGTGGTAAGTGTGCCCATGGTCACATCAAGACGTTTGGCAATATCTGACATCCTGCGTGGTTCCTCAATGCCTGTTGCCTCTATTATATGCATGTCATTGTTTGTGATATCCTTGAATCCCTCGGTGATTATCGCTTTTTCCTCCGCATCCATCACATTGTTAAAAAGCTTCACCAGCATTTCATTTAATGTCCTGCTTGTAGTCTTTTCCATGTTGACCAGACCCACCTCCATTCTCTGATTTCACATTTGTTACCAGACAATCACACTTGCACCATATGTCAGTCCCGCGCCAAATCCGGACAGCACTAGCCGGTTTCCGTTTTGTATTCTGCCGCTGCGGTTGAGCTCATCGAGCAGCACTGGTATTGTCGCTGAGGACATATTCCCAATTTTGTCAAGATTCATGGGAAATTTTGACAGATCCGCTTTCAGTCTTTTTGCAACAGACTCGATAATACGTACGTTTGCCTGATGCAGTACGAACAAATCCACATCCTCAACCGTAATTCCCGCCTTGTCCAGCGCTTCATGGATGCATGCCGGAACCTGCCTTGTGGCAAATTTGTAGACCTCCTGACCATTCATCTGTATGTACGGGCTGACGGTTCGTTTTTCTGAAATAAATGCATTGTTCACAAGTCGTTCCGCACAGGAGAGCACCATTCCCTTTGTGCCATCAGAGCCTTGCACCATACATTCCATCCCCACTTTACGCCCGTTGTCACAAATCATATCCTCCTCGGATGACTCCACGAATGCTGCTCCTGCACCGTCCCCAAAAAGGACACAGGTCCCTCGGTCACTCCAGTCGACAAGTTTTGACAGCACCTCGCTTCCCACAATTAGCGCATTTTTATAAATTCCTGCCTGCATATACGCATATGCCGTATTCAGTGCAAACAAGAATCCGGAGCAGGCCGCATTTAAGTCAAATGCAGCCGCATTGAACGCCCCGATCATGTCCTGAACCTGACATGCACAGCAGGGAAGGAGCATCTCTGGTGAACAGGTTGCCACAAGAATCAGCTCTACCTCCTCTGCAGCTTTTCCCGCCATCTCCAACGCTTTCCTGCATGCCTCTGATGACAATGTGGACACGGTATCTCCTGTGGAAATCCGCCGCTGCGCAATCCCTGTACGCTCACGTATCCATTCGTCGGATGTATCCACAAGTTCCTGCAAGTCAAAATTTGTCACTACTTTTTCCGGCAGGGCGCTTCCCGTACCTGTGATTCTTATTGTCATTATGAAAATTCCTCCATTATATCAGCCACTGTTTCTATTTTATCCGCCCTGTACGCATTGCTGCCGCAGAAGATAAGCCCTTCATCAAGCCTGCCCTCCACCGCATTGATGAGCGCCTCAGTGATGCAGTATGGGGCTGTGTCCGGTTTGCATGTAATAACACACTGCCTGCACCCTCTCATAAAACGCTCTCCGGCTTTCACCTTATCCAGAAAGGCATTGTGTATCGCACGCCCTGGCATTCCCACAGGACTCTTCACAATCACAATATCCTCTTTTTCCGCATCAATATACGCCTGCTTATATGCATCAGAAGCATCACACTCCCTGGTTGTCACAAAGCGCGTCGCAATCTGCACACCCTTTGCCCCCATTGCAAGATAATGCTCCATATCCGCCCGCTCATAGACTCCGCCTGCCACTACGACTGGCACCGCGAGCTCGTTTGCAAGCTCTATAATAGCCTTTACCTCATCATCATAATTTTCTTCCTTTGTGACGGTGTATTTGTCGATTTCCTCTTTGGTAAATCCAAGGTGACCACCTGCCTCAGGACCCTCTATCACAACCAAATCGGGTTTCCTGCTGTACTTTTTCTTCCAGTACTTTGATATGACGCTCAGAGATTTTCTGCTAGAAACAACAGGTGCAATCTTTGCACTGCCCGAAATTTCAGGCAGTGTCATCGGAAGTCCCGCACCTGATATGATTAAGTCAACGCCTGCATCCGCGGCTGCCTTTACATAGTCCTCATACCTTCTGGTTGCCACCATGATATTGACACCGATAATTCCTCCGTCCGCCTTTTTGCGTGCCTTTCTTATCTCCTCAGCGACTGCCTTCAAATTACATTCTATCGGATGCTTTCCAAAATCAGGGTCACGATATCCAACCTGGGCAGTGGATATGATCCCCACACCTCCTGCCGCCGCAACTGCTCCCGCAAGACCTGACAGGCTCACCCCTACGCCCATTCCACCTTGTATTACAGGAATGCGCGCACAAAGGTCACCTATCCTTAATTCATTTATATTCATGATCTATCCTCTTATTTTAAGATACTAGTGCTCCATCCAGAAAGAAATTAGAATTGTGGGCTGCATGGTTCGTGCCAGTGCCAGGCAAAATTTCGACGGCGATGCGGTGGCATCGTCTAGAAATTTTAATGACGCAATGGCGCGGAACAGGCGGCTCACGAGACTAATTTCTAACTGGATGGAGTACTAGGGCTACATTTAGAAATTTCTAAAGCGCTTATACCGTTGTGCTGCAATCCAATCACCGGACTTCCCGTCATATTTCACCAAAAATTCCTTGATATGTTCTTTCATGTAACCTGCAATCGCTTCCGAAGTCTTCTTATCCGCACCGCCAAACTCCGGAATAATGCGCTCAATTACACCAAGTCGTTTTAAATCCTGCGCTGTAATATTCATGACTTCGCTTGCTTCCTGCGCCCTGTTGGAATCTTTCCACAATATAGAAGCAAATCCCTCTGGGGAAAGGATCGAATACGTCGCATTCTCCATCATCCAGACTTCATTGCCGACTGCAGTTGCAAGCGCGCCGCCGCTGCCTCCCTCTCCGATCAGAATACAGAGTACGGGAACCTTGAGTCCTGACATTTCAAGCAGGTTTCTGGCAATTGCCTCGCCCTGCCCGCGCTCCTCCGCCTCGAGTCCGCAGAATGCGCCTGATGTATTGACAAAGCTGACAATCGGACGATTGAATTTCTCCGCCTGCTTCATAAGACGAAGCGCCTTTCTATACCCTTCTGGCAACGGCATGCCGAAGTTTCTCTCCTGACACTCCTTAAAGTCCTTTCCTTTCAGGTCAGCAATTACCGTAACCGGCTGCCCCTCTATAAATCCAATACCGCCAATCAACGCCTTATCATCATGAAATCCCCTGTCGCCATGCGCCTCCACAAACACATCAAAGATATGCTCCATGTAATCTGTTGCAGCCGGACGTTCAACCTGACGGACTGCCTTCACTTTTTCCCATGCGCTGCGCGGCTTTGATTTCCACGACTGTTCCTTTAATTCTTCGCTGAGTTCAAAGTGAAAACCGTGGTCCTCACAAAAATCTGCATATGTCTTTTTTCCAGCGCCCTGATGGGACTTTATCAGAAAGTGAATGGTTTTTTTCAGGTTTTCCCTAAGTACAATGCCATCGACAAATCCATGCTCGACAAGAAACTCTGATGTCTGGAATCCCTCTGGCAGCTCCTGACCAATTGTCTGCTTGATTACCCTGGGACCTGCAAATCCGATAAGCGCTCCCGGCTCTGCCATAATGACGTCGCCGAGCATTGCAAAGCTTGCAGTCACACCGCCTGTTGTAGGATCCGTGAGAATGGAACAGTACAGTAACCCCGCGTCGCCATGCCTCTTGATTGCCGCAGAAGTCTTTGCCATCTGCATCAGGGATACGATACCCTCCTGCATTCTGGCGCCGCCAGAGCAGCAGAACAGAAACACAGGCAGGCGAAGCTCTGTCGCGCGCTCAATCGCCTTTGTGATTTTCTCACCCACAACATGCCCCATGCTCGCCATCATAAAGCGGGAGTCGCATACACCGAGCACAATATCCTCACCAAAAACCTTGCAGCGCCCTACTGTGACAGCCTCATTCAGACCTGTCTTTTCTCTTGCAGCCGCAAGCTTATCCTCGTAGCCTTCATAGTCAAGGGGATTGCTGACCTCCATATCCTCAAACCATGGCTCAAAGCTCTTTGGGTCTGCAACCATGCGGATCCGGTTATTTGTCTTTACCCTGAAATATCCGCCGCACTCATAGCATACATATTTCTTCTTTACAACACGTGTACGGTCAACCATTTTGCCGCACTTCGGGCACTTAATCAGGCTGTTATCCTCCGCTCTTTCAGCTTTTGATTCCTCTGATTTTTCCTGTGTGTCCTCTGATTTATTCTTCAGCTTTTCCTCAAGCTTATTGTACAAATTGACAGGAAATCTTCTTCCACTCTTTACATGCTCTGACCTATCCATACTAACCTCCACGCAATAATCAATTCCTGCAAATTTGTGCTATGCACAAATTTGCCGTTAGCTGATTGCAAATGTCAGCTCTGCCTTGCAGGCAACCTTTCCGTTGACAGTAGCGACAGCCTCCCCTATACCGACCGGCCCTTTTACTTTTATTATCTTTGTCTCAAGCATCAGCACATCTCCCGGAAGTACTTTCTGCTTGAACCGCGCCTTATCAATCCCTGCAAAATATGCGGTCTTCCCCTTCATCTCCGGCATTCCCAGCATAGCAACTGCACCGACCTGCGCGAGCGCTTCTATAATCAGTACCCCCGGCATGACCGGATTGCCTGGAAAATGCCCCGCAAAATATGGCTCATTAAAGCTCACACACTTTTTTCCAAGCGCCCTGACGCCCTCCTCAAGCTCCTCGATTGTATCAATCAGCATGAACGGATGTCTGTGGGGAATGATTTCCATGATTTCCTTCGCTGTATAAACTGACATATGTGTCACCTTTTCCTTTTATAAAATATATCTTATATGAAATTTAAAAAAATACTTTTTATTCAGAATACTTTTTTATCAAAATACTTGAATTGTGTCCGCCAAAGCCCAGTGAATTGCTGAGTGCATACATAAATGCCCCGCTGCTGCTCTCCTTGCAGTAATCGAGGTCCATTTCTTCGTCGCTCTCTACAAGGCCAACCGTCTGATGAATGTAGCCCTCCTGGATCTCTTTTACGCAGGTGACAAACTCAACTGCGCCTGCCGCGCCCAGAAGATGTCCTATCATGGACTTTGTTGAATTAATCCGTATATCCTTTGCATGCCCGCCAAATGCAAGCTTGATTGCCCTTGTCTCAAACAAATCGTTATGGTGTGTACTTGTACCGTGCGCGTTAATATATGTGATATCCTCCGCAGAGGCACCTGCATCCTTCACTGCATTTAACATGGCTGTCGCAGCGCCTTCGCCGTCCTCTGCCGGTGAGGTGATATGATATGCGTCTGATGAACAGCCGTATCCCACTACCTCCGCATAGATTTTCGCACCGCGCGCCTTTGCGTGCTCAAGCTCCTCGAGCACGACAACACCTGCGCCTTCACCCATCACAAATCCGCTTCTGTCTTTGTCAAACGGAATAGAGCAGCGTGCCGGATCCTCACAGGTCGAGAGAGCCGTAAGAGAAGTAAATCCAGCAATGCCAATCGGTGTGATGGAGCTCTCCGTTCCGCCCGCTACCATGATGTCCGCATCACCGTACTGAATCGTCCGGAACGCCTCACCGATTGCGTTTGTACCTGTAGCACACGCCGTCACCACGTTGATGCTCTTGCCTTTGAGATTCAATGCAATGCTCACATTTCCTGCTGCCATGTTGGATATCATCAGGGGAACAAGAAGCGGAGCTACTTTTGATGGTCCTTTTTCCTCAAGTTTTGTGTGTTCACGCTCCATTGCCTGAAGGCTGCCGATACCGCTTCCTACCGCGCAGCCCGCCCTGTAGGGATCCTCCTTTGTCATGTCGAGACCTGCATCCTCAATTGCCTCCTTTGCGGCTGCAACAGCAAACTGACAAAACGGTTCCATCCTGCGCGCTGCTTTCTTGTCCATATAATCAGCGGCATTAAAATCCTTGACCTGCGCTGCCAGTTTGCATTTATAATCAGTCGTGTCAAAATACGTTATCGGTCCAAAACCGATTTTCCCCTGTTTCACACTGTCCCAGAATGAATCAACACTGTTTCCGATAGGGGTTATCGCGCCCATGCCGGTTACTACTACTCTTTTTTTCATATTAAACACTTTACCCTTTCCCGAATTTGGATCAGTCCAAATTCGCATGTGCAGACTTCGTCTTCCTGTCTAGTACAGTGAATATTAAGTAATTGGCAGTTTGACTTGCCTATTTTCCTGATAGCGCTACTCCCCAAGCCTCGACGTAGCCACCGCTACGCCTGCGTTTGTGAAGCAGCACGCTCAGAAAAATATTCTGCGTCAAACTATCCAAAACTTAATTTTCACTGTACTAGAGCATGTTTGAAAAATGCTTTCTGCCAGATGTGCGTCACAGTTTGTGGGAGATTTGTGCCAAATGAAGGGCGCATAGCGGGCTATGCAACCTGAATTTGGTGCAAATATCGCACAAAGTGGTGAATACGACGCGTATGCGTCGTTATGCAGGTGGCAGGAATGATTTTTCAAACACGCTCTAGGCACCAAACCATACAACTGTAACAAAGCTTTACATTATATGCACATACCGCCATCTACACAGATTACCTGTCCAGTGATGTAATCTGAATTTTCTCCTGCAAGAAACATAACAAGATCTGCAATATTTTTTGTCGTGCCCATTTTTCCCATAGGAATCATATTGTTTAGCTCTTTCTTCGCATCCTCTGTCATGTTCTTTGTCATATCCGTGTCAATAAATCCCGGCGCTACTGCATTGACATTGATACCACGGCTTGCAAACTCCCTTGCGACACTCTTGGTCAAGCCGATAAGTCCCGCCTTGGATGCCGAATAATTTGCCTGTCCCGCATTTCCAAGTACACCGCTCACAGATGAAATGTTGATTATCTTGCCGCTTCTCTGTTTGATAAAGCTGCGGGATAGATGACGAATCATGTTGAATGCACCTTTTAAGTTGGTGTCAAGAACAGCATCATAATCCTCCTCGGACATGCGCATAATCAGATTGTCCCTCGTTACACCCGCATTGTTTACAAGAATATCTATCTTTTTATACTTTGCAAGCATCTGTTTTACAAATTCCTCGCTTGCCGCGAAATCAGACACATTGCACTGCACTGCCTCTGCACTGCCTCCATTTTTCTCTATCTCCGCGACAACCGCATCGGCGCTTGCCTTGGAACCATTGTAATTTACGATGACAGTGGCGCCGTTCTTTGCAAGCGTGTGTGCGATTTCCCTGCCGATTCCCCTGCCTGCTCCTGTTACAAGGGCAATTTTTCCTGTTAACATCCTAATCCTCTTTTCCTGTTTATTTCAATGCCTCTAATACCTTGTCCAAATCTTCCAGCTTATCTATATTCATGCACTTGACATCCTTATTGATTTTTCTCATAAATCCGCTCAGTGTTTTTCCCGGCCCGATTTCGATAAAGGTGTCAATGCCGTCTGCAATCATTTTCTCAACGGACTGCTGCCAGCACACCGAATTTGACACCTGACTTTTCAGGAGCGTCTTAATCGGCGCCGCCTCTGTCACATCCAGCGCATCCAGGTTGCTGATATATGGAATGGAAGGCTTTCTGAGTTTGATGCCGGCAAGCTCTTTCTCAAGCTTTTCCCCAGCCCCCCTTAACAGCTCTGAGTGGAATGGCCCGCTGACCTTCAGTGGAACACAGCGCTTTGCGCCAGCCTCCGAAAGCGTCTCTGATGCCTTTGCGACAGCTTCCTCCTCACCGGTGATGACAATCTGTCCGGGACAGTTGTAATTCGCTATCGTCACGATTCCCTCTGTATGTCGACAGATTTCCTCAATTTTGTCACTGTCCAGTCCAAGCACTGCTGTCATGGCTCCGCCGACAGGATATTCCTCCTGCATAAAAATGCCGCGCTTCCTTATTATATAAAACAAATCCTTTAAATCCATGACATCCGCTGCCGCCAGTGCACCGTACTCGCCAAGACTTAGTCCTGCGGTAACCTCTGCGGTGACGCCCTTTGACTCAAGTACCTTTAAAATGGCTACCTCCGTGGCAAGCATTGCAATCTGCGTATATTCTGTGATATTTAATTTATCATTTTCCGTAAAGCAAAGCTCCTCCATGTCAAGCCCTGACACTTCGCCCGCAAGCTGGTATACTTTCTTTGCTTCCTCGTATGTATCGTAAAAATCCTTTCCCATACCGGCGTACTGTGAACCCTGTCCTGGGAAAATAAATGCTATTCTGCTCATCTCTATAGTCCTGCTCCTTTCCAAGCCTGTAATTCATACTTCCTTACAAAATGCCCTCTGCCATAAGCATTAGAAGTACTTTTCACACTAACTCTTATCTGCCTGCTTTACCAGACGTACAAATCAGGATGAAAAATTTTATGTTTCACATCAGGAACTGCGCATCAGTGCAAGTCCTTCTTCCATAATTTCCGATATGATTTCCTTACATGGCTGTTCTTTCTTCACAAGCCCTGCTATCTGACCTGCCATAACCGTTCCGTTTACTACATCGCCCTCTGTTACGGCTTTTCTGAGCGAGCCAAGGGTAAGCTTCTCAAGTTCCATAAAGTCCGCGCCCTCTTTTTCCATCTTTAGGTATTCCTTGGTCATTTTATTTCTGATACTTCTGACAGGATGTCCTGTTGACATGCCTGTGACTGCGGAGTCGATATCCTTTGCCTTGATGAGCATTGCCTTGTAATTCGCATGCACAATAGACTCCTTTGCCGCTACAAAACGCGTGCCAAGCTGCACTGCCTCTGCACCAAGCATGAATGCTGCCGCAAATCCCCTGCCATCTGCAATGCCGCCAGCTGCAATAACGGGAATGTCTACCGCATCAACAACCTGCGGCACAAGCGCCATTGTCGTGATGGAGCCGATATGCCCGCCGCTCTCCATTCCTTCCGCGATAACCGCATCCGCGCCGCCGCGCTCCATAAGCTTTGCCATTCCGGCACTTGCCACTACAGGGACAACCTTCACACCCGCCGCTTTCCACATCTCCATGTACTTGCCTGGGTTTCCGGCTCCTGTTGTGACAACTTTGACGCCCTCGTCCACAACAACCTGTGCAATGGCATCCGCCTCAGGATTCATCAGCATGATATTGACGCCAAATGGCTTCTGTGTCGCTTCCTTTACTTTTTGAATCTGTTCCCTGACAAATTCCGCAGGTGCACCGCCCGCGCCAATGATTCCCAGCCCGCCGGCCTCCGACACAGCCGCCGCCAGATTGTGCTCGGCAACCCAGGCCATGCCGCCCTGTATAATGGGATATTCAATTCCTAATAATTCTGTAATTCTTGTTTTCATACAAGCTCCTGTTTTTTCTATTACAGCCGTCTGATACTCTTTCTGACTATCAGACGGCTGTTTCATGAACCAGTTAACACAATTACGCGTTAACGCCTTTATCCTGCATATATTTGATAATTGAGCCGACTGTTGTAATCTGCTCTAAATCCTCGGAAGGAATCTCCACGCCATACTCCTCCTCAAATGCCATAACAAGCTCAAATAAGTCAAGTGAATCTGCCTCCAGGTCCTCCTTGAAACGTGTCTCCTCTGTAATCTCCACACCTTCAACGTTTAACTGTTCCTCGATGATTTCCTTTACTCTTTCTAACATGGTTCTTCCATCCTTTCAATTTGTTAATAATAATTCATGCGTTTTTGGCCATTTCCTTCAATACCTGAATATATCTGTCAACTTATTTTGGCTCTCAAAATGTTTGAGCTTCAAATATTTTGACTATCAAAGTATTTACTTGCTACAGAATATACCCTGGCGGCAAAGTTGTCAACAGCCTTTTTCCTAATTTTACCTGATTTTTCTTATTTTAATATTTTATTAATAAACAGTTAGTTCGCTCTACTCTCTGTGCAGCCGATCGGGTGAAACGAATTAAAAATGAAGCGGTGCTGTTCCTCACCGCTTCATTTATGACTGTTACAGTTGTTCCATCATGGCTGACATTATTTTTTCCATCGCCTTGGCAAGATTTGTATTCATGCCTCTTGCATTGATTTTGAATGTCACCTTCTTGGTTCCGCCGTACTGACCCTTACCCTGAACGACCAGCGTAGCGCTGCCCTTCTTGTCATTCTTGCTGTAAGATATGATATCATATTCGTCGCTTTTCACCTCTGTGTTCCTATATGTTACTATCAGATCGTCTTTGCCCGGTCTGGTTCCATATTGGCTGAAATACTGGGTTTTATCCGATTTGAGTACTATCTTTGCTTCGCTGATCAGCTTGCTGATAATCAAGAAATCAAAAGTCTGCTTACTGCTTTCTGCATCTTCTGGATTCACGACATAATCAGAACCTGTCAGTGTGATAATCACGCTTGCTGTATGACCGTTAACCGGAATTTCTCCTCCTTCCGTAAGCACGATGTCCTCTTTCTTATTCGACGCATACGCTACCGTATAGTCCTTATTTTTTGTAAGTTTCCTGCCATTATCATACACGACCGGATTTGGCTTGTATTCCTTTGTGGATGCCTTGTACTTCATATCGGCAACTTCCACAGTAATCTCACCGCTGTCCCATGATTTCGGCTCGATAGTCAGCTTTACTGCATCCTTTATGCTTCCCTTGAAATTTCCTTTGCCTGCAATGCTGATATAGGCTTTCCTTGTATCAGTTGTTGTGTTCTTGTTGTTTGTGTAGGTCAGCTTGTAATCCACATCCTTAACCAGCGTTCTGCCCTCGTAGATAAGCTCTACATCAGGTGTCACCCCTGCGCGGTTCTGTTTCACTGTCATCGCATCCTGCTGGAGCATTTCCGCTGTCAGTTCCACTTTGTCAATAGTAAAGGTCTGCTTTATCGTACCGCTGTATTTGTTAAGACCTGTTATAGTCATTGTCGCTTTCCCTGCATTCCTGTTGTTGGCATAGGTAATTCTGTAATCAACATTCTTCTCAAGTACAGCCTTGGATGCCTTGTCTATCAATACAGGATTTTGATAGATCGTCCTGCCAGTATACGGCATCTTTGCCTGAAGCTCTGTTACCTCGATGGTTTTTGCAGAGAATGGCGTTCCTTTGATGGTGAACGTTTTGCTGCAGCTTCCTACATATTTACCTGTCTCCACGCCTGTAATCACGACACTTGCGGTTCCCACTTCTTTATGATTCTCATAAGAGATCTTATAGTTGTCTGTGCCATCTTCTGCTTTCTGCGGAACGACCTTGCTTCCCAGCTTCACGATAATCTGTGAAGGATCCTCAAACTCTACCGCAGCGCCATCCTTGTAATCCAGCGCATTTGACGGAAGCGTCACCTTTGCCTTGGTCAGAAGCTCTTTGTCTTTTACCATCTTGCATGGTATTGTCACTTCACCTTCGTAATTCCCTTTCATGGCAATCTTGATGTTATATGTGCCGGCTTCCTTTGCCTTCACTACTTCTGTCCCTTGCTCTGCTCCGTCAGGAACAAAGGTAATTGTCTGGGTATAATCATTCTTGCCGCTGAGCTTCTTCTTGCCGTCTTTTACAGTCACAGAAATATTCTGTTCTTTCTCATTATAAATCAGGTAATCAGGTGCTGTAATTGTCAGCTCACCGACCTGTTTTGGCAGTATATCAAAATGACCTGTAATCGTCTCCGCATAGTTGCCTTTGCCTTTTATGATGACATCTGCCGAACCTTTTTTGGTATTATTCTTATAGCTTACCGTGTAATCCTTCTTCAATGTCAGGAGTTTCGCATCATCATATACCTGCACTTCTGGTTTCACTGCCTTGCCTGTATAAACCTGCGCAGGAATATCCTTAATCCAGATGCCTTTCTTTGCCAGCGGTTCAATTTCCACCACTGTCTTATCGGTCGTTACAATCTTAAATTCATCATAATAAAGTGTTGTACTCAGCGGGAATGTCAATCCATCTTTTGGAATTGCATTACACCAGAGTCCGATGCTCTCAATCTTAGCAGCGTCAAATTTGGCTTCCTTGTTATCCCTTCCTACAAATGCGCTGAAAGGTATTGTCACCTTTACAGGGAATCCCGTCTGTGCATTGTCTGTGTAACCTTCGAATTCCTGTAAATATGTTTCAAAAATGGTATTTCCGCCTGTTGTAACCTGTATAACAACTTTCTGCCCCTTTGTCTCTGGAATCGTGTAAAATTCCAGTGCATTGCCTGCGCTCCAGTCGGCGTTCATGCCCTTTGTCGCACCTGCCCACGCATCGCCTGCCGCAAATGTGACATCCATCTTTAATCCGTACGCACCGCCAAACACTTTCTCTGGGTCATCTGTCAGGGAGAAAGAAATCTCGCTGCCGGAGGCCTTGTTTGTCGCCCATGCAAGCCCTAACTGCTGGCTGTCGCCATTGTAACCCTCAAAATCTTCGGGTATCATGTCGTTCTGCACTGGTACTTCCATATTAAATTTTGCGGTAATGGCTGCAACTTCTTCCTCGCCGACAAACAGCGTAATTGTTCCAAGCGCCTCTCCCAGACTCAGGAGTGCACTGTCTTTGAGAACGGCTTCCCATACACCCTGTTCTTCGTTATATGCCGCCTTCAGTGTCACTCTGTCAAATTCTGTCTCCACAACAAACCAAACATTATCCGCGTCCTTGGCAATGCCTGATACTTTTGCCGCAATACGCGTTGTCGGATTCTCCTTGTCGGGCAGAATCCTGTCACCTGACTGCGGTGTTATGATGTAGCCAGACAATGCATCTTCCTTTGTCGTGTTGGTCACGCCGGTAACCTGCTGAAATCCGCTGTTCATGTCTGTCGCAAAGACACTTCTCTCATCATTGTAGAACCTGATAAACTCATCGAGCATCTCGTGCCCATGCAGCACGCCGTTTTCTTTCTTCTCTATTACATAAGGAAGGTAGAAGCTGCCGTTTTCGTCAAAGTTCGCCCATACGAGGAAATAGCATATTCCGCCATCCTTGCTAATCTGGTCTAACAGCTGCATATACCAGTCCATAACCTCGTTGCCGGTACGCTTGAGTGCAACATCTCCATCTGCCACGCCTGTCTCTGTAATGGCATACAATTTGTTATGTTTCTCTGCAAAATCGCGTAAAATCTGGTTCTGCTTGCTGATGCTCTGCAGATAGCCTGGCTCGCTTGCCTGTGTCGGCCCAGAGTGATATAAGTCATATCCGATCATATCCACATAGTCGTCGCCCGGATATCTCGCACTGTACTCTGTGACATTTGCCGCTTCGCTGCCTGGTCCATACACATAGAGCATGTTGTGTACGCCCTTTGTCTCTTTCATGTAATCGACCGTGTAACGGAACAGATTGATGTACGCCTGCTCGTCGCAGAACGCTGCACCCCACCAGAACCAGCTGCCTGTATTCTCATGGAACGGACGGAACAGAATGGTAATGCCGTCTCCCTCCACAGCTTTCGCGTAATCCGCAATTAAATCCAGATAATCTGTGTAAAGATAGTTCAAGTCCTGACCAGGCATAATCCGCTGCACCACATTTCCAGTGGTTGTTCCCGGTGTGTAGCCGGAGAAGTTGTACTGCTTCTCGCCACTCTCTGTTGTCCAGTAACCAACTTTGTCACTATCCTTTTTATCTACGTCTCCGCCCGCCGCGTCAAATGCTTTCACTCGCTGGTCAATCACCTCGAAATTCGGCATATGCGCCGACACTGTGATTAATGCGCCCTCTGCCGCTGCTTTTCTTGTGATATCAGCTAAATTGGCAATCCTGTCTGCCTCCGGCGCATCCCATGTAGACGCCTCGTTTCCTGTAAGGGACAGTACATCTATACCAACGACGCCTGCGATACTGCCTGTCACATCCTTGGTGTCGGAAGTCGAAAATTCTTCTCCCATGCTGCCTGCCTTGTGATGCGTGTCGTTTTGGTGTCCGAAAATCACACTGTCAGACTCACCAACCGCCTTTAAATACGCATACAGGTTCTTTGTCGCGTCAATTGCCTTGGCATCCACCAACGCTACATTTTCAGCAATCGGGGTCTTCTGACCGCTTGCAGTCTGAAGATTTCTTCCATTATCAACAACCTGAATGCCTGCTCCCTTTTCCGGAAGAATGGTCGAATCTACATAGATATCAGGTGCGGTAATTTTTGTAAACCGCATATTGTCAAGATAAAAATCTCCCACATAATCTGTGTTTTTACCTACAATACTGAAGGTCAGATTCTGAAAAGCCCCGTCATATTTCTTTTCCAGCACAAACTGTGCCTTATAATAACCTTCCAATCCTGGAATATCTACTGCTTCCCCTTCTGGCAGCGGGGCATCACTATTGATAATCTCTTTTTGCGTAACAGGCGATTTCGCATACAGCTTTATGCCAAAACTGCCTGCTGTTTTATTGGCAGGTTTATAGTATACGTCTGCGATAAAGGCATTATATCCCTTTAAGCTTGACACCTGTTCCGGATGAACATAATCGAACTTCGGCTCACTCCAGCCCTTATCTGTATCCTGAGAGTAGTCAACTGTGACTGCCAAAAACTTCTTGTCACCGACAGTCCTGTTCTCAATTTTGCTCTCACCTTTATATTGATACTTATCGCCGGCCTGCCATGCTGATGCATCCAGCTCCAGAACCACGTCCTCTGTCGGTTCAGGGGTTTCGCCGGATTCATTTACTGCCCAGACCTTGAGGTTGTCCAGATATAAATCTCCAGTGTATGTGCTGCCTGCACCGGCAAGACATGGAATGACTGCCTGAATCGGTGTAATTTTGTCAAACGGATATGGTTTGTTATCATTTATGTCACTATCCCAAACCTGAAGATCATTCATGTCAATTTCAACATGGGCTTTCTTGAAATCTGGTACATTTGTATCATCTTCCAGTGTTTCCACTGTGATCTCCGGCCACGTTTTCTGGGTAGCCCAATCCCACGCACTGCCGCTGGCAACCGTTGCCTGTCCCTTTATCGTGACAAAACTCTCTGCTGCCACACTTGCAGACGGAAAATAAATATCATAACTCATGACCACCTTTTCCGTGATCGGTTTGTCATATTGTTCTGACAGGTTAAACTGTGCCTTAAAGATGTCTTCCCAGCCTGCTCCTCCTAACTGTACGGAATACTTCACCGCCTTATTGCCCGACGCAAGTTCCGCCAGCTCCGGATTTCTTCCCGAAACATTCTCTGTCAATACGTTTCCAAGACTTGACAGCTCATTAAAGTCATTCTCATAAATCAGTTCTTTGCTTATTGTCGGAGGTTCTTCCTCGGAGCTTACTGCCCTTACTTCAAGGTTATCCAGATAGATATCACCTGCATAGGTACTTCCTGCTCCTGCAAAACAGGGGATGACTGCCTTAATCGGCGTAATTTGCTCAAACGGATATGCTACATTACCTGATCCATCCCAAGTTTCAAAATCATTCATTTCAATTACGATATGCGCTTTCTTGAATCCTGGTACTTTTGCATCCTCCACCAGTGTTTCTGCCTTAAATTCCGGCCATGATTTCTGGGATACCCATGTTTCGCCAGCGCCACTCTTCAATGCCGCCTGCGCTTTCATGGAATCGAATGTGCCACCCTCGCCTCCTGTTACGCTTTCTGACGGGAAGTATACATCATAGCTCATAATCACCTTATCGGTAATCGCTTCCTCATACGGTGTGTCCAGTTTAAACTCTGCTTTAAAAATATCGTCCCAGCCGCCTCCTGACAGTGCGCTGACAGTATACTTGACTGCCTTGTTTCCTTCTGCCAGATCCGCCAGTTCCGGCGTTCTTCCCGAAACATTCTCTTTCATGACATTTTCAAGACTTGACAGCTCATTAAAATCCTGTTTGTAAATCAGCTCCCCTTCAAGTGGTTTTTCTTCCTCGCCAGGGTCATCCGGAGCTGGCGGGTTATCATCACCTGATGTTACACCTACCGCTTTTACCTTCAGGTTGTCAAGATAGATGTCGCCCTTGTAATTACTTTTGTTTCCGGCCAGGCATGGGATGACTGCCTTGATTGGCGTAATCTGCTCAAACGGGTATGCTACATTATCTGATCCATCCCAGGTTTCAAAATCATTCATGTCAATTTCCACATGAAACACCTTATAGCCTGTCACCTGATCATCTGTTGACCACTGATTGGTATCATCCGGATAACTTGGCCATGATTTTTGTGTTATCCATGTCCAGTTCTCTCCGCTTTTTAAAGCAGCCATAGGGGTCATTACGCCGAAATCTTCCCCAACACTTTCTGCAGGAAAATACAAATCATAACTCATGACTACCTTGTCACTTATCGTCTTGGCAAATTCATTGGAAAGATCAATCTCTGCCTTAAAAATATCCTCCCATCCTTCAGCATTGGATAAGTCCGTCGTGAACTTGATCGCCTTATTTCCATCCGCAAGCTCTGCAATAGACACATTGAGATTGTCGTCCGCATCTTTGGGTAAAGTGCTGCCCTCTACATTCACAACATCTGCAAGCTTTTCTACAGTATCAAAATCGTTTTCATAGAAAACTTCTTCGTTTGCCGGTACCGTAGGATCTTCTGGTTCTTCTGGATCAGGTTCCTCGGTCTTGGCCGATGTGTCTTTTAACACCACATTATCAATATACAGCTTTCCTTTATATGTACCTGGCGCGCCTACAGCCTTAATCGTAACTGCTCTCAATGAAGTAAGATCCGTAAGCTCCCATGGCTCATCCCCTCCCTTATTGCCTGATATATCAATGGAAATATGCATCTTACTATACCCTTCAATATCGCTGGCTGTCAAACCATCAGCTTTAATCTCAGGGTAGGAATCAGCTGCGTACCACTTCCAATCGTCACCATCATTCAGCACAATTTGCAGCTTCATCGTTCCAAAATCATTTACGGATTTCGTCACATTTTCCTCTGTACTATCGGGAATATATATATCAAATGCCATCGTCAATTTCTCTTTGACGGGCGTCTCATAGGCTTCGGACAGCGCATAAGATGTAGCAAATGCCTCTTCCCAGTCGTCTGTCCCCTGTAGATCCACATCATATTCCATGGCCTGATTGCCATCACCTAACTGTACTACTGTACCTGTTTTTCCACCATCATCTGACTTATCACCCACTTGGTTAGACTCAAAGTCATTCTTATAGATCAGCGTCCCCTGAATCTCTTCCTCTTGTTGGTCTTTCTTATCAGAGTCGCTGGCTTTCTTCTCCTCCTGCGTCTCAAGTTCCTCGTCCTGCTCAGACTCACTGCTGTCATCCTCGTCAGTATCTGTTTCAGATTCACCTGCTTCCTCTGAATCTTTTTCCCCGTCAGATTGTTCTGTATCAGTCTCCTGCGCCTCATCGGAATCTTTTTTCTCCTCTGATGTACTTTCTGTTGTCTCATCTGCCGTCGCATTTTCATCAGAATCTTCACTCTGCGCGTTTTCTTCCTCTGTCACACCCTGTGAAGCTGTCCCGGAAGCGTTCTCATCGTTCTCCTCTTGCTGAACGCTGCGCCCTTCTTCCTGCGCCATGGTTGTCACAGAATACTGAGGAACCGAAGTCGCCATAAGCGCTGCTGCCATCGCTATGGACAGGCTTCTTTTCAATGTTCTTCTCATTCTTCCTATCGCCATTTTTGCTCTCTCCTTTCTCAAATCAATACATTGCATCAATTCTACAACACAAATTTAACACAAATTTTAATTAATAAACATTGATAATTTAACTAAATAAAAGGTATATTTTTGTTAAATTATAATAATTATCCAACTTGTTTTTCTATGTTTTTAACTAATTTTAATCTTTTTAAGACAAAACGCCAAAAATAAACTTAATTTATTAGCATAATTTACTAATAAACATCCCTAATTTATCATATCTATAATAG
>JAIECJ010000089.1 GCA_029068555.1 Lachnospiraceae bacterium | reverse complement strand
AAACAAAATACAAAAACACCTACGGTGATTGAATTTATCATAGACAGGGAAATCAATGTCATGCCGATTGTTCCGCCAGGGAACTCCCTTAATGACATGATTTTGGAAAGTGAGGAAAGTGTGAGAAGACTTTCTGATTGCTCACAGCATGGGCTGCTTCGCAAAGAAAGTCTAAATCTCACACCCAGAATGAAAAAAAGATGGATTTGTTTATTTGTCGAAAATGAAATAGGTGTACTTGCCCGTATTTCGGGGTTATTTTCCGGAAAGTCTTATAATCTGGACAGCTTGACAGTCGGAGTCACTGAGGACAGTACCATATCACGAATGACAATCAGTTTAACAAGTGATGACAGGACTTTTGAGCAGATAAAAAAGCAGCTCGGCAGAAGTGTTGAGGTAATCAAAGTGGTAGATTATACAGATACGCCTATCCACATGAAAGAAATCTTATTTGTTAAGGTGAATCATTGTTCAGATGCAGACATAACGGAACTGTTTCGGATCTCAAAAGTATTCGGAGTTTCAATAATTGACTATGATGGCGCTACTGTTCTTTTGGAATGTACCCAGACAGAAAACAGGAATGATGATTTAATAGCTTTGCTGAAAAGAAAGTTTGCGAACAGGATTGAGATCGTAAGGGGTGGAAGTGTTGCGGTTGAAGCAGTTAGTATGTCTGAAAGATGATGAAAGTATCAAAAAATATTTGCTTTAGTCAGAAGTGGAGTTTTGATAGTGCTCTCAGAAAGCTTCAGCTATAAGAAAGGATTCAGGCTATAACGCAATTCATTTTTAGATAGGGTTGCGTTGTAGCTTGTTTGAAACAGTAAAGCAAAAAATTAGGCATCGTTAAAGGGTTTGAAATTCAGAAGTCAGTTGTTAAATTATGCAATAGTCGTATTAAAGGTACTGCGGTCGGCGTGAAAGGTGCTGGCTATTTTAACTTGGCATAAAATTTTGATTGGATAAAAATGTATATTTCTTGGGATGATGAAATCGCCTAATACATACACTTTCGCATAATTTGAGAATACATTAGGCGAAAATTGGACAAAATATTGATTATTGCCTAAAGAAGTGGTATAATTAGGCGAAAAGAGAGGAGTTAGGCGAATGCGGATTTTTAACTATGCCAATTTAAAAGATTACAGATGGGATTCGGAAATTCTTGGATTGGTAGCACAGATCCATGAGTTTAAAGGAAAACAGGAATTATACCTTAAGCAGAAACCTGCCGCACTGGAAAAACTGGTCGAGATAGCGAAAATACAAAGTACTGAGGCTTCCAATAAGATTGAAGGCATTGTTACGACAAGCACCAGGCTTCGGCAGCTTGTTATGGAAAAGACAACGCCTAAGAATAGGGATGAGGAAGAAATTATGGGGTATCGGGATGTTTTAAATACAATCCATGAGAACTATGAATATATCCCGATTCGTTCTTCTTATATTCTGCAGCTCCACCGGGATTTATATCAATATTCGCAAAAGGATATAGGGGGAAGGTTTAAGAATACACAGAATGTGATAGCCGAAAACCACCCGGATGGAACCCAGACAGTGCGATTTACCCCTTTGGCACCTTATGAGACACCGGGGGCAGTTGATTCCATCTGTGATAATTTCAATCAGGCAATTGATGCCTGCATCGTGGATCCACTGGTATTGATTCCAATTTTCATCAATGATTTTCTATGCATCCACCCATTTAATGACGGGAATGGCCGGATGTCGCGCCTGCTCACCACACTTCTTTTATATCGGTGTGGGTATGTTGTGGGGAGATATATCAGCTTGGAGAGCAAAATAGAAAAGACAAAGGAAAGTTACTACGATGTATTGGAACAGTGCGGAATTGGCTGGCATGAGAATGAAAATGATCCAGCACCATTTATAAAATATATGCTTGGAATTGTGCTGGCAGCTTATAGGGATTTTGAGACCAGGATCAGTCTTGTGGATGATAAGCTGCCGGCAATAGAAATGGTCAGAAAAGCAGTTTATGAAAAAATCGGTAAATTTACGAAGAGTGAGATTATGGAACTTGTGCCGTCCCTGTCTAAGGCTTCCGTAGAAAATTCGTTGACACAACTGATGAAGGATGGGGTTGTTTACAGGCATGGAAAAGGAAAATCGACATTCTATACAAAGGCAGATGCGTAGAAAAATAACGAGTCCGTTTTTTGGACACTTGGTGTGATAGACTGCTCTTATTAGAAGAAAGGAAGGAGACTGTTATAATGAAAATCATTAATTTAGGACCTTGGGTTTTCTACATTGAGGGAAAGTCTCAGTTTGACGAGCATAAGGTGGGAAAGTGGATGTATTTTTTCAAGGATAAAGAAAGAGTGGCAGGGCTTTGCAAAGCTGCAGTGGAGCAGGGATTATAATATTTCATTTAAACTTGATGACCAAACAAGAGTATAATCATCATTATTCTTCATTTTAACGTAAATACAGCCATGGCATTTTTGTCCTTCATGAGCACGGTATAAAAACGTAAGCACTTCATCTGCTAAATATCCACTTACGTTCCAAGCTCTCCCAGTTGTTGGTTCCTTACGCCTTATGGTTCCTTCAATATTGATAACAAGATTTCCAGAATATTTATTTTTTGAGTGCTTGAACAAATAGTGCAGACTGCTGGCATTGCGAGTGAAGACTTAAGCATTTATGGTGTGAAGGCAAGCCTTTTTTCAAAGAAAATGCGTAATTTAACTTATAGCTATGGAAAAGTGGTACATTAATTCTAAATCTGTAAAAAAACTGTGAACTGATATTTTTACTATTGACTTTTGATTTGCAGAGGTGTAGAATGCTTTTGATACATAGGATTCTAATTACTTTGGGGTGCGGTTATGGATGAAAAGAAATTGATGGAACAGTATGACAAAATGAACCGGAAAATGCAGCGTCATTTTGCAAGCTATTTTTCTGATTCCCAACTAACCTGTATTCAGGGAATTGTCCTTCATTACATTATTGTGGAAAATGACAGGGGGGATATTTTCCCGAAGGATTTGGAAGAATTTCTGGGAATTAAAGGGTCATCCGTCACCAGTCTGATCAATAACCTGGAGCAGGGCGGGTATCTTCGCAGAGAAAGTCTGGAATCGGATGGCCGGTATAAAAAACTGGTGCTGACAGAAAAGACCAAGGGGATGCAGGAGGATATTTTAAGGCGGGTTTATGATTACATACACAGTATGTTTGCAGGGATACCAGAAGAAGAACTGAAGATTTTTGAGTCTGTAATCATGCAGATGACCAAAAATGCTGACAGATAAAAGCACTATTCTTTTTTACCTATATACTTAGAATTCTACTAAATTTATGATGGAGGAATGGAGATGATATTTTTGTTTACAAAAATAAAAAATGGATTGCGGCCAGCACGTTCTGTTCCGCTTACAAGGGAATATTTTTTGCCTAATTAGTTAGAAATCTAAGTAATAAGGCGTTTTCGCATTTAATTGAAAAATATTGCATATAGGAGGAAGTATCATGAATAAAGCAACAACTGTGGAAAATCCGCTTGGGATTGAACGGGTGGGGAGGCTGCTGGCAAGGTATGCCATCCCAAGTATCATAGCGCTGATCATCAATTCCCTTTATAACATGGT
>JAIECJ010000088.1 GCA_029068555.1 Lachnospiraceae bacterium | reverse complement strand
ATGTTGGTTATTGAGAAATCCTTATTTTACAAGCGTTTGAGGGGTCTAAAATTTTTTTGCACGCAAAAAACCCGCAAATCCGTGTAGATCTGCGGGCGTTATTGAGAGAGCGAATAGCGAGTAAAACTCGCTTACGATGTAAGCTATATTAAATTTGTCGAATGTAATTGCTTTCAATTGCATATACGAGTAGATTATATATCATATTTTCCCTTTTGAAAAGACTTTTTAAGTAAAAATTAGCTTTTTATTACTTTTGCCTACAATTTCTAAACCAAAACACAAATATTTGTGCAAATATACTGCACGCAAAAAGTCTCCTGCAGGAATCCGTAATCCTTTAGCGATACAATTACACTCATCAATTCATGGGATGCCGCTTTATAATTCCTCCTATTAATCTCCTCTTCCAGATTTTTATCTTCTGTCAATTCAATTACCATATTATATAATGATGCTCTTGTTCCATTTCCGAGATAAAAACTTTCACCTGTATGTGAAAAAGGAGCATGCCCTATATCATGCATCAGACAAGCCAGCTCAAAAAGTTCCATATATCTGCCAATTCTCTCTACGCCCTCATACTTATTTTTTCTGCAAAATATTTTCCGATACTATTGTCCCAAATAATATACACCAAGCGAATTTTATCCGTTTTTCCATTCCATATGATGTAGCGCCCCCTGCATCTGCATGCCTGCGAAGTCCTGCTGACGCAGGGCTTCGTAGAGCACGATGCTGACGCTGTTTGACAGGTTCAGGCTCCTGATTTTATCCAGCATCGGAATGCGGATGCAGGTATCCTCATAATCCACCAGAATTTCCTCGGGAATCCCTGCGCTTTCCTTTCCAAACATGATAAAATCGTCTGCATCAAACTGAGCCTGTGTATATACCTTTTTTGCCTTGGTCGTCGCCATCCAGATTTTTGCATCCGTATTTCCGGCGAAATTTGCCTGCACAAACGCCTCAAAGTTTATGTACCGGCGCACATCCAGATGCTCCCAGTAATCCATACCCGCCCGGCGCAGTTCCTTTCCAGTCAGGCGAAAACCCAGCGGCTCAATTAAATGGAGCACAGTGCCTGTCGCGACACAGGTACGCCCGATATTTCCGGTATTTGCCGGAATCTCCGGCTGATACAATACGATATTCATATCCCTTACTTCAGCCTTTCCACAAAATGTCCAAGCCTGCCCATGGCAACTTTCAGCTTCTCAAGGGAGTATGCATAAGAAATACGCAAAAATCCTTCTCCGCTGTCACCAAATGCGTTGCCCGGCACCACTGCAAGCTTCTCCTCATGCAGGAGCTTCGATGCAAATTCATCACTTGTCATACCAAACTGTTTCACGCAGGGGAACATATAAAACGCACCAAACGGCTCAAAACATTCCAGTCCCATTTCCTGAAACGCGTTGACCAGATAGCGGCGCCTCTGGTTATAGGAATCGCGCATCATCGCGACATCCGCATCCCCATTTTTCAGTGCATCAATCGCCGCATACTGCGAAGTTGTCGGCGCACACATAATGCAAAACTGATGTATCTTGTACATCTGTTCAATAATCTGCTTTGGTCCGCACGCATATCCAAGTCTCCACCCTGTCATGGCATATGACTTGGAAAAACCATTAATCAGTACTGTTCTCTCCCACATACCCGGAATATTTGCAATGGAAACATGTTTTTCCGCATAACAGAGTTCCGAGTAAATCTCATCAGAAAGTACAAAAATATCATGCTTTTCAATAACTTTCGCAATCTCCTCTAAGTCCTTGCGCTCCATAATGGCACCTGTAGGATTGTTTGGAAACGGCAGAATAAGGACTTTTGTCTTTTCTGTAATCGCGTCCTCAAGCTCCTGTGCCGTCAGGCGGAACTGGTTTTCATTTTTTAGCTCAATGATGACTGGCCTCGCCCCGGCAAGGATTGCACACGGCTCATAGGATACATAGCTCGGCTGCGGGATAATGACCTCATCACCCGGGTCTATCATGGCGCGTAGTGCGATATCTATTGCCTCCGATCCGCCGACTGTCACCAAAATCCCGTCTTTCGCATCATAGCTTAAGTCAAAACGTCTTTTCAGATATCGGTTTATCTCCTCGCGCAGCTCCAAAAGCCCAGCATTTGCAGTGTAAAAAGTCCGTCCCTTCTCAAGGGAATAGATGCCTTCGTCCCTGATATGCCACGGGGTCTCAAAGTCGGGCTCCCCGACACCGAGCGAAATCACATCTGGGTCGTTCATCTCGCTGACGATATCAAAATATTTCCGGATTCCGGAAGGCTTTATTTCTACAATTGTCTTTGATAACGGATTTCTCATGGTGTCACCTGTATCCTTTCATCAGATTCTTTCCTGTCAAGAATCGTTCCGTGATCCTTATATTTTTTCAGAATAAAATGTGTCGCGGTACTGATAACCGTTTCGAGTGTCGAAAGCTTATCCGAAACAAAGTTCGATACCTCCTTGAGTGTCTTTCCCTCAAGGCTTACAAGCAGGTCATATCCACCCGAAATCAGATATACAGCATGTACTTCCGGATATTTGTAAATACGCTCTGCGATACTGTCAAAGCCTTTCCCACGCTGTGGGGTCACGCGAACCTCAATCAACGCATTCACCTTTTCAATAGAAGTCTTTTCCCAGTCAATCAATGTGTGGTAACCGCAGATAATGCCTTCTTTTTCCATCTGCTCCATCTCATTGACAACATCTGTTTCCTCCATGCCAAGAATAATGGCAAGCTCATGCAGGTCAATCCTGCTGTTCTTCTCTATAATGGATAAAATTTGTTCTCTCATCGTTCCATTCCTCCAATTTTTATTTTCAATACTTTATTGATTCTGCCGGGCGGTAAAAACCTGCTCATAGTATCTGTATATCTCATCCCCGTTTGCCGGTTCCAAATATCTCGATTCCCCGTCATGGCATATAATCCTGTCATTACCCTGCGTCGTATGTCCAATCACTGCCGCAGAAACGCCCGATTCCTCAAGTACACGCACCAGTTCCCCGCCGTTTGAGGATGTCATCAGCACACTTCCGCCCGCCAGAAGCTCATACGGATTCAAATCAAAAAATTCACATACCTCAATTGTCTCCTGTCTTACCGGTATGCGCTTTAAGTCTACGACCAGTCCAACGCCGTTATCCGCCGCCAGCTGCCAGAGTCCGCCGAATACACCGCCCTCCCGCAGCACGTGCAGATAACCTGCGCCGGACTTAACGGCGGTGGCAGCCTCCGGTGCAATCGACAGATACCGGTAAAAGTCCACCGCCTCCTCCACTATGTCCGCCGGATAGCGTTCACAGAGCTTGTCAAAGCTGCCTGCTGCCATAATGGCTGTTCCCTCAAGTCCCAACCACTTCGTCATCACAATATCCTCGTCGGTATGTGCCTTTTTTTTCATCGGCACTATTTTTCCATCACACCGATTCTCGACTCCGGCATTTACCACGCAGACTGCCACTGCCTCTGTCACAGATTCCAGAACCTGTACATTGCAGCTAAGTAATGGGATTCCGGTCTCCTCCGCCTGTATGGCCGCCTCCTCTATCATGCCGCGCACCTTAATTTCCCGCAGCCTTTTCGGAACAACCAGTGTCATATTTGCATACGCATCATACAGTCCGGATGCCGCACCGTTTGCGCAACAGGCAATCACATGATTTGTCGCTGCCATATAGGCACGCACTGCCACTTTCGCGTCCTGTCCTGAGGCAAGCGCCTGACCAGACATAATGCCAGCTGCCTTTTCACCCGTCAAAATGGCGCAGTCTGCCCCCAGTCCTGCGCCATCATAAAATTTCCTGTTTTCAGTTGAATTTGTTTTCACTACTTTGATAACCGAGCGCTCGTAGATGCTCTCTGTTAATTTCCCGCAATTCATCACAAATCCCCTTTTGCTTTCTTCTGTATTTAATCAAATAGCAACACGATATGATTACGGCTGCTGTGCCTGTTGTTCCGCTGCCTGCTGCTGTGCCTGTTGTTCCAGCTGCTGCTGCTGAAGCGCCTGATAATATGCCTCCAGATCCGCCTGCTGCTGTGCCGCTGCTGCCATCTCTGCCTTAATCGCCGCTGCCTCCGCCTTGCAGACATCAATGCTTCCAGAAGCGACAGCCGCATTGATACGCTGTGCATATATCGGATTGTCTGTGTTAACGCCTACGACAGCAGACCGCGGTGATACTTTATAGGAGCTCTTGTTAATCACCTCTCGGCTCACTTCGACACCGTTTTCTTCCACAACCTTCCAGAGCTGTGCTGTATACCCGATGTGTGCCGACTCCACGCTGATATATCCCACCCCCTGGCCCGTGGTCGGTGTAATGACCTCATGATCAGGATGTGTCGTTGAGAGTGTCTCGCTCTCATAGCGCACGACTCGACTCGGGTCTCTCTGCTCGACACCATATATTGTAAAGGTAATCTGTTTTCCCTCTGTAATGCCCTCTATATATACCGGATTCTGCAGATTGTTCGTAAAACGGAAATCTTTTCCTGCGGACTCCGCTATGGCAGCATCCATCGACGGCTTGACATAAGCGATAATCATGGAATGATTATTTCGCTCCGTCACCTCAAGCTCCGACAAAAGGACTGCATTGTATAACGTTGTCGAAACCTGACAGATACCGCCCCCGAGACTGTCAACAACCTTACCATTCACATAGGATCCTGCCGGATAATACCCGTTTGCCTCCGTAAATGGCTTGATGGCATCATACGTTGAAAATTCATCTCCCGGGTACAGGAGTGTTCCATTTATCAGACGGCACCCGTTTTCCACATTTTTACATCTTGCCGAACTGCTGGTAGAGTAGCTTGTCGTAAATGTGCCAAGCACATCTGTCAGCCGCTCCAAATCCTCCACGCTTCCTCTGGGTTCAGCTGTATCAATCGCCAAATCTATAGAGGCATCCTGATAATCCCAGTCTGCTGTTATATAATCATACGTCTTATTCAGGGATTCCTCGATATTGACACTCTGCCCTGTCTGCCCCTGCTCGACAACAATCTGTCCGTCAACCCTTGTCATTGTATTGTTGATCGCAGGAATGTCGTATTCTGTACACTGCTCCTCAAGTATGGCTCTGATTAAATCCCTGTCAAGGGCAAGTTCCAGATTATAAACTTTGTTTCCATGCTTTAAGTCCTGTATTGCCTTATACCGTTTGACAATGTTTCCCTTCTTGCCAAGCTGGGCTGCCTCATCTATCACCTGCTCGTTGACCCAGTTTAGTCCCAGATCCCCGGCAGTAACAACAACATAGTGGTCGCCGACTGCGCCAAATGTAATATTTTTTAATTTTAGTCCATCAACAAATTCCCTGACAGAATCCTTCGCCTCATCAACTGTCATACCGGCAAGGGAAATCTCTCCGATGTACACGCCATCCAGAATCGTTCCGTCGTCAGATGACGCAAAGGCCTCATTGGGACACAGTGTCCCTGCAATCATAACTGCCAGTACAAAAGCCGATAGTAATAATGCCGCTCTCTTCCCAATTTTTTTCATAAACCCGAATATCTCCTTAATAGTTACAGTTCCTTAATAGTTACAATTCAGCCTAGAGCGTGTTTGAAAAATGCTTTCTGCCAGATGTGCGTCACAGTTTGTGGGAGATTTGTGCCAAATGAAAGAGGCATAGGGGTCAAAGGCATAAAGAGCAATGCCTTATATTGACTGAATTTGACGCAAAGCTCATACAAAGTGGTGAATACGACGCTTTGGCGCCGTTATGCAGGCGGCAGGAAAGATTTTTCAACCACGCTCTGGTATTTTGCATTTACTGCAAAGTCCGTAAAATAGGTTACAATTCACACCAACGCCAGTTTTCATCAGCTTATAAGTTATTGCAGTGTGAATTATAACAGATTTTGCACACAAAATGCTAAAAGGCAAGCATTTTGGCGCATGATTCCCACTACTTTGGC